>JAGCNK010000097.1 GCA_017645985.1 Bacteroidales bacterium
ACACAAATCATCATACCATAAGCCATACCTTCGGAGCGGACATCATGGTTGGCAATATCCATAATATAGGCTTCTGAGCCTTTATCATAATAGACCTTTGAGTTATCATCGCCTTTAAAATAATGATCCCACAATTGGTCGAGTTTGTCTTGGATTTCCTCATCGGTTTTGCCCAAAACAGTTTTAAAGGGACTTGTGTAAATACCGGTGTAATACGCACCATTGTAGTTTGGTTCTGTTTCTTCGTAATCGGGACCAAAATAAGCACCGTTTTCATCGAAATAAGTGGGATGGGTTTGCGCAAACGATGCAGTCACAAACGAGCACAACAATACCACACTCATTAATACATTTGTTTTTTTCATCTTGATAAAGTTTTAAATAATAATTAGCAAAAATATAGTTCAATTAGCTAATGCAAAAATGAAAAAAAAAATGAAAAAAACAAACATCCAAGCCGAAAAAATTATTTTTTCACCGGCAAGGTAACAATAAATGTGGTGCCTTTGCCAACTTCCGATTCAAACGAGATGTCGCCTTTGGCATTGATAATAATGTTTTTGCACATAGCAAGACCGAGACCGCTGCCGCTGCTCTTGGTGGTAAAGCTCGGGGTAAAGAGCTTGCCCTTGATTTCGTCGGGAATGCCGCAGCCGTTGTCTTTGATTCTTACAGTTACTTTGCCGTCAGCCACGCCGAGCGACACGTGGATTTTGCCTTTGATACCGTCGGGAATGGCCTGTGTGGCATTTTTGATAAGGTTGACAAACACACGCGAAATCTGCTCTTTGTCGGCAATGATAGTAACATCCTTGTGTTCACCAAAATCGGATGTAATTTCCACATTCTCAGTATTTTTAAAGAGCTGCACCACATTGCCGAGAGTCTCCACCACATTAAACGGACTTTCGTCGGGCTTGGGCATCTTGGCAAAGTTGGAGAATCCTGTGGCTATCGACGAAAGGGTGTCGATCTGCTGGATAAGCGTGTTAGACACTCTGTCGAGTTTCTCCTCAAAGTCGGCGTCGTGGTTCTTGTGGCTGCGCATAAGGAACTGTATGCTCAGCTTCATAGGCGTGAGCGGGTTCTTAATTTCGTGGGCTATCTGCTTAGCCATCTCGCGCCAAGCACTCTCGCGCTCGCTCTTGGCCAGCAGGGCGGCGCTCTCCTCAAGCTTCTCCACCATTGTGTTGTATTCCGAAACCAGCTGACCAATCTCGTCCTTGCGGCTGTACTCTATCTTCTCGTGCTTCTTGCCGAGTTCCACCTTTTCCATCATATTCTGAATCATGCGGATAGGATGCACCATACGCTCCGACACAATCACGGCGATAAGTATGCTCAGCAGCATCAGCACCACAAACAAGTTGGTGAGCGACACCAGCATAGTGGACAGCTCGCTCTTCATAATGTCGGGTTTGGAGAAATAAGGCAGGTTGATGTACCCGGTAAGCTTGTCGCGCGAATTGTAAAACGGAATGTAAGCCGAAGTGTAGCTCATATTGCCGATGGTCTCCTCCTGGATATAATTGGCCTTGGAACCAAACACGAGAGCCTTGAGCGCAATGCCGTTGATCTGCGTGCTGATGATTCCCTTCTTGAAAATTTCGGGACGCGAACTGCCCACCAGCTCGCCGTCGGCACCGTAGATATTGATGTCGGTAAAGAACACGTGCGCGGTTTTGGCAAGATACTCGTCTAAGAAAATGTTGAGCTTGGAGTCTTGCTGCGACACAAACGCCGCCGAATCGCCAAACGCCTGTTCTATATGCATATACACGCTCTTCATCTTGTCGTTAATATCGTTGCTGGTATCCTGGCGGAACCTCTGGACGTTGAAATAAGCCATTGCCACACAGATAATTACAAACGCCATCACAAGGATAAAGCATACCGAGCCCACAAGCTTGATTTTGAGCTGCGAACGGTATTCGTCGATCTTGTGCTCAGCCACCACCTTGATGCCAATATATATAAGCACCAGCAGCGTGTAGGCGCAAAACAGGTAGGCAAACGACACTATATAGTCGGTGATGCCAATTTGCGGACGGCTGATAACCACTATGTCGGAACTTGCCTTGTAGACAGTATGCACAAAATTGTCGGACGAGAACGCCGCTATGGTGTCGCCGTTGGCAAGATGCTCGGCAAACATGTCGTCGCTGAAGTCGTAGCTGTACGAGCCGTTCTGCTTGGTGCGCTTGCCGTTGCGGTATTTGGCGTAATTGCAGCCTTCGAGCTGCGACGGAATAATCTGTCCGTTGACAAGCAGTTCGGGATAGCCGAAGTCGTCGGGCACAGGCTTGTTGTCGAGCACTATGATGATGTAGTACGAATCTTCGCCCACAGTGGCTCGCAGCTGACCTATGTAGCTGATACCGCCGTCGGGATTGTCAACAAAATAGAAGTCGGAGAACGGAACCTCGCTGCCGTATTTCACAACAGTTTCGGCAATGTCGTTTTGCATATCCAGGAAAGGAACGCCTGGCACAGCCTCAAACACCTTGAGCGTGAGGTTGTACTTGTTCCAATAGCCATTGAAATGCCAACGCTGCAGATAGTCGTAAAGACGGCTGCCGTTTTTGATGTCGGCGGCAAGATAGTCGGAAATCAGAGCGTCGCCCGAAACCTCCGAGGAAAAATCCTTCAGAAGGAGTTCTGCTATCTTGTCGTGCTCGTCCACAGCCTGCATCACCTGCTCCTCGCTGATATGCTGGTGTTTCTGCTCGGCAGTGTGGGTGATGACCACCGACGACAGCGCCGCGCTCAAAAATATCATAAACATATAGCGGTAAATGCTCTCGGTGGCACGTGCGTAGTGCATCAGACAGGCTGCAATCACTATGGCGGCAACGTAAAGCATTGTGGCACACAGGAAAGCACCGTCGGCAAGGGCGGCTATCAACGCCGCAGCCACGCCCGAAGAGGCTATGATTATCAGAGTCTTGCGCAACTGGCGGGAATCGTCGAGGATAACATACGATGTGATGCGCACAATGGCGTACACAAGCGAGGCGAATATAAGCGCAAAAATGCCGATACCAGCCACGCTGAACACGTCGAGCTTAAACACGTTGGTAAGCTGAAACGGAATCGACGAGTCTGCGATAAGCGACTCCAACGCCGAATGAACCATCACCACGGAATACAAGCCCACAAGTGCTACCGCGAAGAAAAAGCATCCGCGGGTAAACTCTGTCCAGGTGCGGATGTTCTGGCGCAGCTGCACGTAATCAGCCAGGCGGAAAATAGCCACGGTGGCAAAGAGCACGAATATAGCGTCGATCAAAAAGTCGCCGAAGGTGGGATAAAGGAATCCGCCGTGGAAGTACACCGGGTCGAAAAAGTCGAGGGCATACACGTTGGGCGGCAGCTTCATCAGCATGCAGAATATCCGCAGCACTATCACGGAGCAGATTATCGACAATATAATCAGAGCGTTGCCCTTCTTGGCGGCAAGTATGTTGATGTATTTCAGCACAAACAGCAGCAGCGACACAAGGCTGAGCAAAAACAGCACGCCCACCCAGGTGAAATCGGCGGCGTCGGGGTCCACCTCGTTGAGCGGCACAAGCGAGAATATGTACTTGCCCTCTTTGTCCTGAATGTCAACGCCATACGACAGCGCGATAGAGGATATTTTAAACGTGGGACTAAGATGAAACTCGGGTTCAAACCCCTTGCTCAGATACTTGTTTTCAATAGAGTATTCGCTTTTGAGCAGAATCAGAGCCACATAGGTCTTGTCGCCCTTGACCACGGTGCGTATCTCGTACCATCCGTTGCTGAGCTTGGCTATGCGGTTGTTGATGCCCGACTGCGAGTATATTTTTTTAATAGGTGCCTTGTTGCCTGTCCAGTAACGGAGGGTGTCTTTTTCAAAAACATATACCGAAATACCCTCCTGCTCTATGGTCTCAAGATTCTCCTGCAATACGTAGATAGAGTTTTCGTGCACGGTCTCGTTGCCGTTTTCCACCTTGGCGCGGATGTCGGACAAAAGGCTGTCGGCGCGGGTCTCCTTGGCATGCAGCACCCGGGTGATGCGCCCGGTGTCGATGTCAAAGGTTTTTAGACCGCTCAGATACGACTCCAATGCCGATGCTAACGCTAATAGCAAAACGGAATAAACCAAAAACTGTATCTTTTTAAACTTCTCTTTCACTTTATATCTGTTGTTTTCTGTGTTTCAAAGTTTGTATTTGCAAATGCCTTGCCAACAATTTACAGTTATCAAAAATTATTCGTGATGGTAAGGTTCGTTGTTAATAATGGTAAATGCGCGGTACAATTGCTCCATAAAAATAAGGCGCACCATCTGATGCGAAAATGTCATTTTGGAGAGTGAGATTTTGTCGTCGGATTTTTGATACACCTGATTATCAAATCCATAAGGTCCACCGATAATAAATGTGATGTCCTTGTTTTGGAGCGAGATTTTTTTCGACACGTAGTTGGCAAACTCCACAGATGTGAACTCCTTGCCGTGTTCATCTAACAGTATGCGCACCGACGAGGTGTCGAGATATGGCAAAAGCAATTCTGCCTCTTTCTGTTTAATGGTGTCGAAGGGCATATTGGCTGTGTTTTTCAAATCCTTCAGCACTATAAACTCAAAAGGGATATACTTTTTTATCCTTTTTTCGTATTCGGCGCAGGCATCCACGAGGTATTTTTCTACCGTGCGGCCTACTACCACAAATCTTATTTTCATTTTTTGTTTTTCCTTGTCTAATAAACTTGTTCGTTACGTTTGATGTGCAAAGATAACAAAAAATAAAATGCCTATCCAAAAAAAGGACAATTTTCGTTGGAGCAGATGCTCATAATTTTATTCATTGTAGTGGACACCACTCCGCCACATCTGCGCTAAAAGATAGGATCGATTCATTTAAAATAGTGTCAAATATATAGAAATAATAATCAGAATGAAAAAGAATATATCTGTCAGATAATGGTGAGTAATGTGGTTCATACCCTGAACTCAACACTTTAATCACATGTGAATCAGCATTAATTTCAACAATATTACATTTCAATATGTTTTTCTTATGGCATATACGTTGTTCGCACACGATATTCTTATTGTCAGGCGACATCGAAGGATTGAAATACCCAATAGAAATATTCTTTTTTAGTATTTGTTTCGCAACAATAGTTTGTCTTATATTGCCCTCAGTTTTGTATATCGTCCCGTCTTCGGATATGAGATTGGAAGATGGCTCATTGGTTTCGGATGGTATGGTAACACAAGAGTCTATTTTATAAAATATATTATTATCGATATCAGACAAATAGTTATCTCCTTGAAACCGAAAAAAAATTATGTTACATCCTTTATTTATTTGATGGTATTTCCCTGTAGCAGTTTCAAAACTGAGACTCCCTAATGTGTCTGCATTAGAATTAACGAACAAAATGCTATTTGCCTTATCGACATTATAATTATTAATAGAATAATCCAAACGAGTAAAAGCCGACGCTGTTAGGTACCACCAACAACCAAAATGAGCAAAACAATGAATTTTGAAACAATATACTCCAGAACAGCCAGATACGCAAGAAAGAATAAAATCCTGACCTCCTATTGAAAAATGATGACTTTGTATATTGGCAAATGGAAGTGTGTGACATGCCCAATTGTCAACATCTTCCATATTTTTAAATTTCATGGTAGTCGTGGAGTCAAAACATTCCCAAACCAATTTGTTATTTACAGAAACCTGAGAATATACAAAATGACATATAAATATAATATTTGTTATAATTATCAATATTTTTTTAACCATAATAGAATTCCTCCATTGTTATAGTTAGCGTGTGTATAATTAATTATGTGGATTATAATTATACCTATTTTTGTTGATATGTTATTGAACCCATCTTGCATAGATACCATCAAACATAAAAACAAGCTCTCTATTTTGCAAATCATAGATACCAAATCTTTCTGTACATTCGCCATAACAAGTATATAAGATATACCTTTCGTCTTTTGACAGAGAGGGAAACCACCCATTTATCAAAGGTGTCATTTGTTTTGTTGATATATCGATTTCAATTATTTGTACTGGCTCGACACTGAGTTTATCGCTATGATGTTTTACATGCCAACGTTCACAAATTAATTTATTATTGTGGATTTCAAAACCATTATAATATTTAATTTGAGTTTTTCCCATATCAATTGAAGGTTTAAATACAACCAACCCGGTGTCTTGTTTCATAAAAATATTGCCATAAAAAATAAAATTACTATTAGGGTGTTGATAATTATAATTATATTTATCTTCTTGATGTCCTAAGGTTGTATATTCAATTTGATCTATCAATGTGTAAGTTAAAGTATCAAACTTGAACTCTTTAACTATTGTATTTGTTTTACAATAATTATATCTAAACAATACACATATGTTATTATCAAATGCAAATTTGCCATCAATCCAACACAATTTATTATCTTTAGGCAAAAGGTTAAATGTTAAATTCCTTGTTACATCAATTAAAATAATACTATCTTCTGAAGAATATAGAACTTTTTGACCTGAAACAGTTAAAAAGGAAAATATAAAACATAATAATAATAATACAATCCTCATAAGTCTAATGTTTTAGAGTTAAGTAATAAGAAAATAACAAAGGTCTGAGGCCCATATTTCTTACGAACATTTCAGAGTGAAGAAGTAAAGGATGGATGCCTATATTATAAACGCCTGATAGATTCAATGCTCTTGATGTCTGAGACACACAACTATTAATTAACCAAGAGTAATGTGGAGTATGCTCTTTTAAATATGTAGAATAATTCTTCAATGTCGTTAAATTTGCACGAATAGAGAGCCTCCATACTTCATCAACTTCATAGCTATTTGTATATGTATTCCAATCACTATTACCAGGACACCAAATTAAATTATCATTTGCACCTGGGCCAAATGAGATCAATTTATTAGGATCAGAGAACCCCATTTCTGCAGTTTCTTGACTGTTTACAAGTGCGGAATGTGTTTTGTCTGTATGATTTGTCACCAAATCAACTAATTTAGGATTACTGCCCATCAAAAAATCGCTTACATTCGCCATCGCCCCAAGGAAATATCCCCAATTTTCCGACTTTGAGTTTCCTTTTTTGCCTAAAAATCCGAAATTAAACCCATCTTCATCGAATGACAACGACCCAAATCCGAAATTTAAATTATATGGTATATTTACACCGTTTATGCTTCCTAAAATACACATTCCGGTACTTGTGAAGTGTGAGCCAGCCATTATACTCAATGTATTTGACATTATCATTGAATTTGAAGAAATAGAATTTGCAATACCACCAGAAATTGCACCAATACCGGCTCCTATTATTGTAGAACCAAATAGTTTCCAACCAGATAATCCTGCACTTTTGCCAATCGAAAAACCTTGAATGCCTCCAAATATTCCGCCAAGTATGTATTGGAAAAACTCCCCGCTCGGGTCGGTATACTTGAGCGGATTATTCAAGCAATAAGAGTAACGGTTGAAGTTCTGAGAGTTCTCCCAATCCTGTACAAATGGGTCAGGGGCGAGAAAACGTCCAACAAGAGGGTCGTACATTCTGCCACCCATATCAATAATATCGAACGACGGATAGTGCTGATG
>JAGCNK010000098.1 GCA_017645985.1 Bacteroidales bacterium
ACTTACGAAACTTGGTTTAAAGTTGGCAAAATGAACAACATTCTCGACAACCTTATTGCCAAGGGTCTTGCAAAACGTATGATTGTGGTAATGCCCTACGCCAACCCCTACCCCGAACTTATTCTCCGCGGCAAGGCTGAGCGTTACGATGCTATGGACACCAAAAAGATTGTTACCGAAATCACCAAAGACGTTGTTCCTTACATCGAAAAGAATTTCAACGTGCTCACCGATGCCGACAACCGCGCCATTGCAGGATTCTCGCTCGGCGGACGTCAAACTTTGGCAACAGGTCTTGGCAATCCCGATATGTTCCACTACGTAGCCGCATTTGCCCCTGCAATCTTCGGCAACGAGTTTAAAGACAATTTCTCAAACGGCACTTACGCCACTCCCGACGTACTTAAATCAAAACTCAAATTTATGTTCCTCGGCACTGGCAAAGACGATTTCTTGATTCAGGCATCGCTCGGTTTGGAAAAATACCTCACCGACAACGGCATCAAGCACACCTTCTACAATCCTGGTGGCGGACACACTTGGATGAACTGCCGCGATTACCTCGAACTCACAGCAAAAGAGTTGTTTAAATAAACAATCTCTTTATCGGCTCAAATATTTCAAAAATCGGCTCAAAATTGCAATAATTTTGAGCCGATTTTGTATTTTTGTGAGCCGATAAGCAATTTAGTTCTTGCACATCACGGGGCGAACCGAGCGACCATAAAAACGACTATCCCAATCGTTGTCGAACACACTAGTGGAATGTAAGAAGAGACCGCGAGCGCTGACAGAGCTACCAAAAAAGAGCGAAGATGTCCAGTAGTAGCCGTTGGTATTAATGCTCGATGTATTAATATCCCACTTATACCCAGCGACTGGTAAAAAGATATGCGGCACACTTTCAGTATATGCAGCTTTAGGCTTTTTGCCCTTAGATACTTTAACGCCTTTTTCGATTGGCTCCAATGCTTTATAAACCATATATCCGAAATACTTATGTCCTTGTTTATCAGTTTTTTTAGTCCATACCCAGTAACAGTTATTTCTAAGTTCGCTCAGCTCTTCAGCGGTAGGCATACGCCAGTTGCTACCCCAGTTAGCTGTGGCGGCATCATCATTAGGCTCTAACACTTTTAGACTATCGGTGTAGCCATTATCGCCATATTCCTTGCAATACTTTATAAGTTTCTTGTAATCACCATTAGCATATTTGTAAGTTGACCAATTGTAGGTTGTTTTGGTTGAAGTTTCCCCCCAAGCAAAGTAATCTCCACATTCCCAAGGATTATTTGCCCCCACATTACAAGTAGCCCAAAGTGTGCCGGAAGGGAGCCCAAGGTCAACGTATTCGTGGTTTTGCTGTGATAATGCATTGCCGATATTCAACGACACAACTATTAGACATAAAAGAAGATTTGAAAAGATTGTTTTCATAATTGTATGGTAATCATTATATGCCCCAAATTTAGCATTTTTTTCCAAAAAACAGGAAAATGTGTAACTTTGCACAAAAAGTCGGTAGGAAAATGTGTGATAGTTGGAATTGTCACAGTATTTGGTGAGTTTTACAACAGCAACAAAAGGGAAAAAACAAAGGGACGCACTTGTTGCGTCCCTTCAATTTTTACTTTTCTAATATTTTATTTCTTTTTAGTCTTTGCTTTCTTGCCTTTGCTGGTTGGTTCTTGGGATTTTTGGTCGGTGGCACCAGAATTGCCGTTTACCTTGGTTTTACCTTTGCTGGTATTTTCGTTGGCTTTCTCTTTGTTTTGACCATTGCCATTAACTTTTTCTTTGCTATGACCATTGGCATTGCCGTTGCCGTTTACATTGCCGTTGTTGGTGATGCGGGTGGCTTTGGCAGCGTTGAGGAAGTTGACCATTTTTTGGAGGTTGGCCTCTGAATACATATTCATACCGTGTCCGCCACCGTCTACGAGGGTGAGGTCGGTTTTTACGCCTGCGGCTTTAAGATGGTCGTAGAGTTCCTGACCTTGGCAGCAGGGCACTACATTGTCTTCTTTGCCGTGAAAAACAATCAGCGGAGGGTCGTTTTTGTCGATATAATATACAGGAGTGAGCAAGTTGTAGAGGTCGGGGTTTTCAGATGCCTTTGCGCCAAGGAGAGCCTCCTCAGGACCGCTTGCACCTTCGCCACGTTTACCGCCGCAATCCATATTCATCAAGTCGATAGGACCAGACCAATCGCAAGCCGCATCTACATTGCTGCTCATATTGGTATATTTGCCCACTGAGCCTTCCAAATCCACTGTTACGCTGCCCGACTTGCCTTGTTTGGTGTTTTTGGTGGTGGCAGCAAGCGAAGCCAAATGTCCGCCCGACGAGAAACCAGATGTGGCAATAAATCTTGGGTCGAAACCATATTTATCAGCCTCGCCGCGTACAAAGCGGATAACAGCCTTGATATCATTGATTTGTGCAGGATATTTAGCATCCATTGACGAACGGTGATTGGGCGTTACAACGGCGTAACCTGCATCTACCAAGGCTTTTACAATGGTGGCGATGTCTGCCATTCCCTTTGAACTATTGCTAAACCACGCACTGCCGTAGATGTGAATCACCACGGGATAAGGTTTTTGAGCATTTTTGGGAATGTAGATGTCGCAATTGTGATAAGCCTGATCATCACCGGCATAATTTACGTCGGCTATTTTGTCGGCGTTTTCGAGTTTAACTTCACGGAACTGAAATCCGCCAAAGCCCATATTTTCGGGCTGTTGAGCGTTGACAGCACCTGCCGCAAACAGCGCAGAGCATATCAACAAGGGTTTTATAAAATTTCTTTTCATACTAATACATTTAGTTTTGGGCAAAGATACGAATAAAAAAATCCGCATAAACAGTTTTATGCGGATTTTTTCAAATTAATAATTCACGTATATTAGTTCATCACCTTAAAACTATGTTTTCCAAGTGTTACAATGAGAATGCCTGATACGTTGAGTTGGATTTCGTCGTGAGTTGATTTTGTTGTTGAAGTTGTTAAAATGCGACCATTGAGGTCGGTAATTGTGTATTTGGTGTCGGGCAAAGTTTCGATGAAAATAGTACCGTTGTAGCTCCATACTTTTGCCTCATCAGCATTTTCGGGAAGTGTAGCTACGGGGGTTGTACCGTTTTTGGTTAATGAGCCGGTAACTGTTAAATCGTTGTCGGGCATTGTTTCCGGCAATTCGTTCCATCCTGAGAATGTGAATCCTGCTTTAAAAGGTGTTGTGGGAAGTGTAATTTTAGAACCATACTCTGCTTTTACAGTTTTGTAAACCTCGCCGTCGAGCATATAGGTAATGGTGTGTTCATTGCCTTTGATATAACCACGTACCACTAAATCAATATCGGGCATAGTTTTGGGCTCACCTTCCCAACCAGTGAAATAGTATCCGGCTTCAACTGCGGGTGCAGCCAATGGTGATATTGGTGTGTTATAAGTCAAGTCTTTGATTGCTCTGTGTACTTGTCCGTTGAGGAGGTAAGTGAGAGTGTATTTACCGAGTTCGTATGCGCCTTTGATAGAAATTTTTTGTGCTGGCATTGTCTCTGGCAAATCAGTAGTTGGAACAAACACATAACCAACATAATGAGGCAAAATTTCAGATATTTTAGTATCGTAGGGTACTTGTTTAGTTTCAGATTTAGTTTCACCCTCAGGAGTAGTGTATGTAAGTTCACATACATAGTTGTTAGGTGTAAAACTTCCGTTGATTTCAATGTCTACATCAGGCATTTTTGCAGGAAGAACAGTATAACCTGTAATTGTCCAACCAGAAAAAGAATAACCGGTTTTTACGGGATTAGCTTCTATAACAATGTCGGAATTGTATACGCACTCGACAATATGATCCACTTCACCGTTTATCAAGTAAGTGATGGTGTGAGTGTTGATAACAGAAATACCTTCTGCGGTAAAATCTTTATCGGGCATAGTTGTAGGCTGTGGATTCCATCCAGAAAAATGGTATCCCTCTGATACTGTAGGAGTGGGATAAGTAATTTCTGAACCATAAGCATATTCTATAGGATTGCCAAGTTGATTATTATCAAACACAAAAGTCACATTATGTTTGTTAATTTCCAAATTAACAAAGATTGTCAAATCAGATTTAACATTTTTGGAAAAATCATACGTAGTTTCACATTTTTCATCGGAGAAAAAACCGGTAACTGTATATCCTTCAACTATAATTTGAGGTTTAGCGGCTGGTTTATCTTTCTTTGTGTAAGATTCTTTAATAACTTTGTCACCAGCCATATATGTAATTTTATAAACATCGTCTTTGCTAAGAATTGAAAAATCTATGTATTTCGCAGCAATAGTGTAATGTCCATTACTTACCGATTCTACTGTCACAGTACCAATACCTTCTTTGTTGTTGTGTGAATATTTTACAGTATATTCTGAAGGATCCACCTCTTTTGTACCATCGAAGGTTTTAACAGAAGGTTCGGCTTTGCCATTCTCATCCAGCACACAAATATCAGATTCCAACACTATAATAGGATCGGAAAGATCTCTCTTGTTAATACTAAATGTGGCTTTCTCAAAATTGATAATATAGTTAGGATGAGCAAGAGTTCCTAATGTAATATCATAATCACCAATTTCTTCACCTTCTGTTCGAGATAGTGCACCGGTAAATAAATTTTCGTCGCCACTAACAAAGTTATCAGAGCAATTGTATTTGATTTCGGGATCATCTTGACTATACTCTTTGGTAGTAGCTTCGGCTGTTACTGTCAACTCTATAGGTGCTATGTTTACGGTAAAAGTTTTTGTACCGAAATAGTCGTTGCCCTTACCTTTAAGTGTAATTTGGTATGTTCCGGCGTTTTTGATTGTGCCATATGGGATGATAGACGAAATGGTGTAATCAGTATTTAGGGTGAGTGTTTTACCATTGTATTCAGCATTTTTAACGACTAATGAAATCGTTTTTCCAGAATAAGTATCTGTTGCTGGTGTTACTGTTATACTGCTATTAGTCATCGATGTCTTGAATAATGCTACGATATACACGTCGCCACATGTACCTTTTTTGATTGTTAGAGTTGAGCCTGTAGAACCTTGGGTTGACCCTCCATAACATTGATATCCTTTGTATTGATGATATTGCGATGAATATGAAGCATCGACAGTGAGATTGATATCATCATCGTCGGCAGTACGTCTGTAGGATTTTAGGTTAACCTGAAAGTCAGATAAACAAGAACTTGGAACAGATATAGGATTAATATTATACTCGTATACAGAAAAGTATCCTGGCTTAGAAATATAAGGTTCTCCGTTATTATAATCAATATCCCAATAATCCATATCGTCGATTCTTGCGTATGTTGATGATGTATAATATCCAAGAGTTGTTCCCGCAGCACCTTTGAGACTGGTACATCCTTTAAACATATCTGACGAATTTTTTACGTTTGAAACATTGAGTACATTATACCTATCGTACATCATAATTCTCTCCAAATTAGAACAACCGGCAAACATACAAGTGGTGTTTGTAGGCTTTTGGCTCATACTTTTGCCAAATCGTATTTGTGTAAGATTGCTACATCCGGCAAACATATAGCTATAATCTAAATGAGCTGAATTTCTCAAATAACACCTTTTATACTGATCGTTTATATCATAAAGATATAGTATCGAATTTAACCCAGTGCAATTGTTAAATAAATAACTTAAATTGGTGAGTTTAGATCCAGTACTTATTTTTTTCAAAAATTGTTCAGCTAGAGTATTAGGAAGACTTGTGCAACCGTCAAAAGTATATGTCACTTTTGTTAATTCAGATACATCCAAATTATCCCAACCTTCGATTGTTGTTAGATTCGTAAAACCTGCAAACCAATACTCCATACTAGATGGCGTTAAATATTTGAGATTATTCTTATTTTTTCCCGGTGTTGTAAACACCACTTTGGTAACAGTTTTAACGATACTTTTACCATACCATCCAGGTTTGTGAGTTATCACGCCACTAGTATTAGTCCACGCTGGCCAACAATCGGTAAAATCATTATTACATTGATGCCAGTGTCCATCCAAAAAAATATACAATACTCCATCGTGGAAAATACCATATTCTGTTCCTGAACCTACTGACGTAAAAGGATAACTAGCTGAACTATAAGTAGAATAATATAGTTTAGCACAATCTTTTACCCAGTTATTTTTGCTTGTAGCATTTTTTCCGAAGGTTTTGGGCTCTGATACGAAAATATTACGCAGATTTTCGCAATTATAGCACATATTATCCATATTAGCCTTCGGACCATAAGGTCCGAAGGCAGTTAAGTCTACCCAATATAAACTCTTACAATCGCCAAACATAGTATTCATATCAGTTACACCTTTGGGTGACCAGTGCTCCATACCTCTGATCAACCATAGGCTTGAACATCCTTGAAACATACAGTTAAAATCAGTAATCTTAGAAACATCCATATATTGTAAACCGTCTACTATTTCAAGATTCTTAAAACCGTTGACAAATCTGTTAACACTTAGCGGTGTGAAGCTGTAATACGAAGGGTCTACAATAAATTTCTTTACTTGGTCAGCAATAGCCAATCTTCTTGCCTGCCAGTTGCTGGGATAGGTCTCGTCGCACCGCCATATATTGCCAGAAGATGCGGTCGGTGTTGAGGAACTGCTCGCCCAACCTGATTTGAGCGTTAAAGTGCCAGTAGTAGGATCCCATTCAGTCCATTGAACATCCGTTGCCTTTGCCTCGTTTCCCAAGCATAGCACAATCATAAATGCAATTGCAAATGTAAAAAGAAGGCTACGTCCGCCTCCTCCTATTCGAAATTTGTCGTGTATAATATTCATGTTAATAAAGTTTAATTATTGGTGTTAATAATTATTTTTCCGGATATATAGTTGCGGATGAAGGGGAAAAGTGAAAGCCAAACTGAGATATTTTTTGACAAAAAAAATGTTCCGAAAATGCGAACGTGTCATATTTTCGGAACATCTCAAAAAGATTATGTTATGTTGTCAGCGACTAAAACAGCGAGCAAGCCACTGTCAAGCCTGCCATTACTACCGATACCATCGACATAAGTTTGATAAGGATATTGAGCGACGGGCCTGATGTATCTTTAAACGGATCGCCTACGGTGTCGCCCACAACGGTGGCTTTGTGGCAGTCGGAACCTTTGCCGCCAAAATTGCCTTCTTCAACATATTTTTTTGCGTTGTCCCACGCACCGCCGGCATTTGCCATAAATACAGCGAGAACGAATCCGCAGCTCAATCCGCCAATGAGCAATCCAAGTACGCCTGCCACACCGAGGAAAAGTCCTACGGCTATGGGAACGATAATTGCCAAAAGCGACGGAAGAAGCATCTCGTGCTGTGCGCCTTTGGTAGATATTGCCACACAACGCTCGTAGTCGGGATCGGCTTTGCCTTCAAGAATGCCCTTGATTTGCGAGAACTGACGGCGAACTTCCTCAACCATCTTCTGAGCGGCACGTCCCACGGCGTTCATTGTGAATCCGCAGAACAGGAACGCCATCATTGCGCCGATAAACACGCCCACAAGCACTATGGGGTTCATAAGGTTGACGTTGTATGCGTTCATAAAGTCAACGAGTGTGGCTTGTGCAGCCGCCACTCCGTTGGGC
>JAGCNK010000015.1 GCA_017645985.1 Bacteroidales bacterium
ATCCTCGTCTTTGGCAGCGGCGTCGGCATCGTACTTGCCATCTTGGTTGTATTTGGGCGAATAGGCGTTCTTTACATAGTCGCCTGCGTGGTGGTTGTATGCGTCAACGTCAACACATTTATTTACAAACGATTCGGCAAGTTCGTCGAGCACATAGTATTTACCGCGGAGGTCTACCATCGGGCGGGTTTCGCCAAGTTTGTTGATAAGGTAGAGCGCGGGAATGTCGGCAGCCTTGGCAACCTTGGCGTCGTCGGCACCGAATGTGGGTGCAATGTGAACGATACCTGTACCGTCTTCGGTGGTAACATAGTCGCCGGGGATTACTCTAAATGCCTGTTCTGCAATCTCTACAAATGTATCTTTTTCGTAGGTAAAGCATTTGTCGGGATGAGCGGCGGCGTATTTTTTAACGAACTCAGCGGAAAGGTCATCAACTTTTTCGCAAGGTTTTACCCATTGCATCATCTGTTGATAGTGCATTCCCACAAGGTCGGTACCTTTGTAACGACCCACAATGCGGTAGGGAACTACTTTGTCGCCAGATTTGAACACATCCATATCGGCTTCTGCACCTTCGGCTTTGAGATATGCGCCCAAACGTGCTTCTGCCATCACCACAGTGATTTTGTCGGCGGTGTAGGGATTGTAGGTTTGCACCACCACGTAGTCGATATTAGGACCAACGCATAGAGCGGTGTTCGACGGAAGTGTCCACGGTGTGGTTGTCCAAGCGAGGAAATAAGGTTTGCCCCATTTGGTCATCTCATCTTTTGGGTCGGTGATAAGGAACATACCTGTAACAGTGGTGTCCTTAACGTCGCGGTAGCAACCGGGCTGATTGAGCTCGTGGCTCGAAAGTCCTGTGCCGGCAGCGGGCGAATATGGTTGAATAGTATATCCTTTGTAGAGATAGCCCTTGTTGTACATCTGTTTCAAGAGCCACCAGAGCGATTCGATGTAACGGTTGTCGTAGGTGATGTATGGGTCGTCCATATTGATCCAGTAGCCCATCTGCTGAGTGAGTCGTCCCCATTCGCCGATGTATTTCATCACGTCTTTGCGGCAAGCGTTGTTGTAATCGTCAACAGAAATTTTTTTGCCGATGTCTTCTTTTGTGATACCGAGCGATTTTTCTACGCTGAGTTCCACGGGCAAACCGTGAGTATCCCAACCTGCCTTGCGGCTTACTTGGAAACCTTTTTGAGATTTGTATCTGCAAATGCAGTCCTTAATGGTACGAGCCATCACGTGGTGAATGCCCGGCATACCGTTGGCCGACGGCGGACCGTCAAAAAATATGAATTTAGGTGCACCCTCGCGGGTTTCGAGACTTTGGTCAAATGTATGTTCATTCTGCCACCTTTCGAGTATTTCTTTGTTAATCTGCGAAAGGTCGAACTGCTTGTATTCGGCAAATTTCTTTCCCATTATTCTGTATTTTAAATTAAAACGGTGCAAAGGTAACACAAAGAAAACAAAGTGCAAAAAAAACAAACAATAAAAGATATTCATTGAAAATTTTTAAATTACAATTTTATTTTACATTTTTGTGGCATTTAATTTGGAGAAGATATTCTACTAACAATACTTTTGGCTATGTTTTTGAATCTATACACGCAGAATTTCAAGGTTTTTCTGTCGGCTGTTACAGTCGATATGGAATCGCTGCGCAATAGTGTGAAACAGATTTTGCTAAAAGCAGGCATCGAGATTGTGGAACAAAAAGGCGACCTGACACCGGGGCAACTGCTTGATTTGATGCTGTCTGCCAACTGTTCGATGCACATTCTCGGCTCAATCGACATCTGCGACCCCGACTCCGGCGTTTACCATACTCCGCCAGCGCAGCACTACCGCACAGCCAAAGGTATCGACAGCAAAGATTACAAGATGTTTGTGTGGAATCCGTCGGGCACTATCAACGACAACAACCAGTATGTCAACATTGTGCGACGCGACATCGATGACAACACTATATATTCTGACATTACTTCGCCAATAGTATTTGTTGAGGAACTACGCTCTATTATGAATGTGAAACCAGAGGTGAAGGCGGCTCACGACGCTTACGATATCCTATTTATCTACAACTCGTTAGACAAGGATTCGGCTCGCGAAATCACCAATATGCTCGGCGACCTGCACAAGGTGGTCAACTTGGAAATCAACGCCAACACCAACACCGACTATATCGAGTTTATCCACACACAGCTGCCTCTGTGCAAGATGGGCGCGGTCTACTTCGATTTTGCGGGCGACTGGGCTATACCCTTTGCCCAGCAGGTGTGGAAACAGACAGGAGGTGCAGGCAGCTCCACGCCGCTATTTGTGGCTGGCAACAACAGCCACGCCGACGAAACGCAAATGAAACCTTTGAAAAAGATTATAGCATATACTATCAACGAAAAAAGCATTATTCCGTTAGATATTAAAATATACTACGACAAATTAACAGGGAAAAACGACACAAAATGAACGCCGAAATATGTCCATATCCGGGTCTGCGGCCTTTCACCGAACAAGAATCTATATTCTTCAAGGGAAGGGATATGCACATACGTCAGATAATCAAGTTGCTGGAAGAGAACAAGATGGCGTTTATCACTGGTGCGTCGGGCGACGGCAAGTCGTCGATGGTTTACGCCGGAGTGCTGCCAAATATCCGCGCGGGATTTTGCAAGGCAAGGTTCAACGGATGGCTCATTGCCGATTTCAAACCGCAGAAAAACCCATTCCAATCGCTCTGTGAATCTATAGGCAGGACAATAGACATGCCCAAGGACGAAACCGCAGCCGAACTCAAGCACGGATTCTCGTCGCTGGTGGACCTTTACAAGAAATCAGATTTTTACACCGACGACGATTCGGGACGAAACCTACTCATCATTGCCGACCAGTTTGAGGAGATGTTCACCAACTCTGAGAATTTTACCAACGGCAAACCGTCCGACGAATCGTACATCACCATCAACCTACTGTTAGAAACCATCCGCCTCTCGATTATAGAGCAACTGCCTATATATGTGATTTTCACTATGCGAAGCGACTTCATAAGTCAGTGCACAGTGTTTAAAAACCTGCCAGAGTATATAGCCTACAGCCAGTTTTTTGTTCCGCAACTGAAACGCAACGAAATACGCCAGGTGATAGAGCAACCCGCCAAACTTGCCGGAGGAAGCATTTCGCCGCGCCTTACCGAAATCATCATCAACAACCTCAACAGCGGTTTCGACCAGTTGCCTATACTGCAGCACGCGCTCAACCTTCTTTGGAAGATGGCCGACAATGGCGAACAGCAGATGGACTTGATACACTTGGCGCAGATAGCAGGCATTTCGAGCGACACTTTAAGTCCGTCAGACAAAAAATTATTCGACTCGTGGTTTGAAACCCTGCCCGAATACCAGCGGAAATATTATGAGACTCCGAGCCTCAACAACATTCTCAACGCACACGCCGGTATCCTCTACGAATCGGCTTACGACTATTTTATGGAGAATGCAAAATGGGCCGACAAGAATATCACTCCCGACGAAAGCAAGGAGATTATCGAAACCGTGTTTAAATCGCTCACCAAGACCGACAATAAACGTCAGGTGCGCAACCGCTGCACTATCAACGAGATAACCGGTATCATCAACAAACCTCATATAACCAACGCCACAGTCTGCGGTGTCATCAACATTTTCCGTACGCCAGAAAACACTCTGCTGCAGCCGTTCAGCGTGCCGGGACGGCTCGACACACAATATCTTTCGGGCGACACCGTGCTTGACGTTACCCACGAGGCTCTCATCCGTAACTGGAAGATGCTTGCCGAATGGGCTGAGGAGGAGGAGTCGTTTCTCAAAGATTATCACGACTTTGCCACGCAGATGAACCGTTGGCTGCAATACGACAAAGACCAGCAGTATCTGCTCACCTCGGGTACGTTCTCCTATTTTCAGAACTGGTATCTTGCCAACCGTCCCAACGCTTACCGCTTTCTCAAATACGACAACACCAAAAACTCATTCCGACAGAAACTCAAACTGGCTCAGAACCAGTACGAAAACTGTCAGGATTTTCTCGAATACAGCGACCTCGCCATCAAGGCTCAGGAGACGAGCAAACGCCGCAAGCTGCTCACTGTCATCACTATACTTGCCGCCTTCACGGTTGGTCTGATACTGCTTACGGGATGGGCAATGCGCGAACGCGAAAATGCTACCAATGTGGCAGAATACGCACGGCAGCAGGCCGACTCGGCTTTGGTGCAAAGAGAACGAGCCTTAAAATCGCAGCAGATAGCCGAACGTGCCAACACCAACGCCAAAATACAGAAAGCCGAGGCTCAGGTGCAAGCCTCAATCGCCAAAAACGCACGCGACGAGGCTCTCCGTGCCAAGTACCTGGCAGAACGCCGCCGTCACGAGGCCGACTCGCTCAAAGAGATTGCCGAACTGAACCTTGCCAACGCCGAGTTTCAGAAACTCATAGCCGACGACCAGAGGCAAAGAGCCGAGGAACAGGCACGTATCGCAAAAATGGCAAACGACTCCGCCACAAGACTTTACAGCGTGGCTATGTCGAACGCTCTGGCTATGAAGGCAAAAAGCCCTTACGGCAACGAGAAACTCAACCTCCGCATAGCCTACACTGCATACCTGCTCAACAAGCGCAACAATGTAACCCAGAATAATGCGGAACTTTACGACGCGATGCTCTACTCGATGGAACTCAACGATTTAATCAAGCCGTTGAAAACCACCAACGAGCCGATAGCCGCATTCACCATCGACCTTGCCGACCGCATTATCCTCATCACAGAAAAAGGCCGTGTGATAGGCTACAACGTGGCAGACAAAAAGGCGAAGGAGTTTTTCAGCTCGTCGTCAAACAATAAAGAGCTGGTTAAGAGCGCAGTATTTCCCTCGCCAAACCTTGTGCTCTATTCCACCATGGGCAAAAACCACTACAGCATCAATATCAGCGGCAACGACCACACGCCCAAGAGGCTTCAGTCGCAGGGCGACTATATCAAAAACGCCATGCTGACTCCCGACGGAAGGTTTATAGTGGTGGCTTATCAAAACGGACATATCTCGGTGCTCGATGTCGACGACCCCGACGGTCGTCCCGAGGCCAACCTCAACCTCAAGACCGAAATCGCAGATATTTTCTGCTACGGCAAGTCCGACGTTTACATCCTCACCAAAAACGCCACCCTGCAACGGTGGAACTTCAAGAGCAACAACACGGTGGAGATTTTCTCGCAGCCCGGCGTCAACGCTTACGCTATGACCTGTATCGAATCTAAGAACCTTCTGGCTATATGCTTCTCAAAGGGCGACATACAGTTTCTCGACCTCAAAACCGGAACCAAGGAATCCGACATGCTGGGATCGCACAGCCGTATCGAGAAGATCATCTACGACCGCCGCACCAAGTATCTGGCTATGCTAAGCCAAGGAAATATGATTTCGATAGTTCCTTCCAACAGTATGAAAACCAAGCCGTTGGTTATCGACGACTTTATGCTGCACAATTTTGCGGTTAAGAATATCTGCTTCGACTCTTACGGCACAATATATGTGCTCACCGAAGAGAGCTTCATCCGCTACTTTGAAACCGACATCAACTTGTACGCCGAGGAGCTGGCTCAAATGAAAATCAACGAACTGACACAGGAGGAATACGGCGTAATCTTAGGTCAGAGTTACTCAACCAAATAACATTTAAGAAATTGGACACAGGTGTTATAAATATCGGACTGATAATAGCGGCGGCGGTGCTGCTGATTGCATTGGTGGTAGTGCTGATGACAATGCGCCGGCGTATGCTCAATGCCGAACGACGCCTAGAACGCCGATACCGTCAGGAAATCAATTTCTACGACAACGAGCTCACCCGTGTAAACTATCTCTACAACGAACTGGCCCAGGAAAAAGATATTCAACCAATCGTTTCAGAAGCCGAGCAAAAC
Source organism: Bacteroidales bacterium (assembly GCA_017645985.1). Taxonomy (GTDB): domain Bacteria; phylum Bacteroidota; class Bacteroidia; order Bacteroidales; family UBA3824; genus UBA3824. The sequence continues at coordinate 5,969 of JAGCNK010000015.1, forward strand.
ATCCAAATCAACAGCGACTTGGCGTTGGAACAAAAAAAGATAGAGGCTGAAAAAGAAAAGCTCGAACAGCGCAACAAGAAACTCTGGGATATGAGCATAGCCATAGAGAAAGACAAGGAACGTATAGCGATGCTCAAAAACCAGATTGAAGCCAAGCACCTGGAGGTAACCGACAGCATTCAGTACGCACGCCGTATTCAGAATGCGCTGCTGCCCTCTACCGACGTGCTCAAATCTATGCTCTCAAATTATTTCCTTTTGTGGAAACCTCGCGACATAGTGTCGGGCGACTTCTATTGGTTCAGACAGCAGGGCGACTTGCTTATGTTCGCCATCTGCGACTGCACGGGTCACGGCGTGCCGGGTGCGTTTATGAGCATGCTCGGCATCACTTATCTCAACGACTACACCGCCAACGCCGACAACGGCACCCTTCCGTCCGACATTCTCGAAAACCTCCGCAAGCGTGTGATAATATCGCTCAAACAGTCTGCCGAAGGCACTCTCGAACCCAAGGACGGTATGGATATGGCTCTCTGCATACTCAACACCAAGACCCTGACATTGAAATTTGCCGGAGCCAACAACCCGATGTACCTCGTCAGCGGAGGTGCGCTCACCGAATACAAGGGCGTGAAGAACCCGATCGGATTCTACCCGATGGAAAAAAGGTTTGAAACCACCGAGATTCCCGTCAAAAAGGGCGACTACATCTATATGTTCTCCGACGGATTTCCCGACCAGTTCAGCGCCAAAACCAACAAGAAAATCACCTACGGACGTTTCAAAAACATACTTGTGGAGCTCAACAACGAGACCCCCGACCCCGAGATACAGAAAAAGCGTCTCGACGATTTTTTTGAAGACTGGCGTGCAGGATTTGTGCAGATGGACGACATTCTCATAGGCGGTTTCTGCGTCTGATTATACTGTTTTGACCGGCATCTAAAAAAAATCAGCCGATTTTTTTACAAAAATTGTATGTTTTACAGATTTTTATATACCTTTGTATCTTGAAATAAACTATAAAACATACATAGAAACAATGGCAACAACAGCAGATTTAAAAAACGGCCTCTGTATTAATTTCAACCACGACATCTACACCGTGGTTAGTTTCCAGCACGTTAAACCCGGCAAGGGTCCGGCTTTCGTCCGCACCCGTCTCAAAAGCCTCACCAACGGCAGGGTTTTGGAAAACACATTCTCGGCTGGTCACGAAATTGACATCACCAGAATAATCCGCCGTCCCTACCAGTTCCTCTACAAAGAGGGCGATGACTCCGTATTTATGCAGCAGGAGACTTTCGAGCAGATTACTGTTCCCAAAGAGCATATCGAAAACCCCGACATGTACCTCGACGGTCAGGAGGTGGAAATCGTTATCCAGGAAGAAACCGACCAGATCCTCACAGTAGAGCTTCCTCCCTTCGTTATCATGGAGGTTACCTACACTGAGCCCGGTATCAAAGGCGACACCGCCACCAACACTCTCAAACCCGCTACCGTGGAGTCGGGCGCCGAAATCCGCGTTCCCCTCTTCGTTAACCAGGGCGACAGAATCAAAATCGACACTCGCGACCGTTCTTACGTTGAACGCGCAAAATAATTCTTTTCAAAATTTGTGCGGCGCGGGGGTGCCGCACAAATTTTTTTATTACTTTTGCAAAAGGCAGAAAAATATTAAATATGGATTGATATGGTCGAAGGCAAAAAAGCAAATTCCAGCCGGTTTAAACTAAACACGCTGCTCAACATCATCAAGGTGGTGAGCAACAACTCGTCGATTGAGGAGCTGCTGAAAACTTACAGCAGCGTGCTTTTAGACGAGTTTAACATCAACAGCGTGCTTATCTTCAACTACGACAACCGACATTGGAACATCATTCTACGACACGGCATCGACGACAACGCCTGCAACGGCATCGACCCTGAACGCGACTTCAAGAACATTACCGAATACGACTCCATATCATCGCTCGACCTTACACAAAAACTCCCGGGCCTAGACTACATCATCCCCATCACACAAAATACCAAGCCGTTGGCCTATATCCTCATCGGCGACGAAAACGAAGGAAAAGGCACAAGCCCTATCATCAAAAACCTCAACTCCATTCAGATTCTCTCAAACCACATTATCGTGGCTATCGAAAACAAGCGCCAGGAGGGAATGCGCAAGGAGTTGGAGATGGCTTCGAGAATGCAGAGCCTGCTTATTCCTAACGCCGACATATTCGACGGCAACGGCAACATAGCCGTCTGTCCGTTTTACCTGCCTCACTACGAGGTGGGTGGCGACTACTACGATTTCGACTACCTGTCGGACGACGAGATGTTTTTCTGCATAGCCGACGTGGCTGGCAAGGGAATGGCGGCAGCGCTGCTGATGTCAAACTTTCAGGCAAGTCTCAAAGCATTGTTCGTGCCCGAAACCGAACTGTCCACGCTTGTCAACCGTCTTAACAAGATCATAGTAAAGAACTCCAACGGCGAACGATTCATCACACTGTTCATCGGACGTTACAACTTCAATACTCACGACCTCAGATATGTCAACGCTGGGCACAATCCTCCGATTCTTTTCGACAAGGAGGCTATGAGCCTGGAATATCTCACCAAGGGCTGTCCCGGAATAGGAATGATGGACGACATTCCATCTATCAACGAAGGCCACATCACCCTGACACACAATACCAAACTGCTCTGCTTTACCGACGGAGTGGTGGAAATGGAGCGCGAGGGTATTCCCGACTACGGACAAACCGTGGTGGAACGCACCGTGCGCGACAATCTACCTGTTCGCGACAATATCAAGAGCCTTCTCCGCGAACTCAACATTCAGCGTTCAAACACCGCCCTGTTAGACGACGTTACGTTGCTCGGTATCGACTTTATTATCAACAAATAAAACCTCAAATTATGATTAAACCATTATTAGTTGCTGCTATCACAGCCGCATCCATTTGCACTACCTATGCTCAAAACTACAAACAGTCAGGAACTTCTGCCAAAGAATGCGCTCCCGACAATGTGGAGTTTGTAAGTGCCGAAGGCGACTACAACAAAGACGGCGTCAAAGACCTGGTTATAGCGCTAAAAAATTCTTTAGAATTCTATTCGTTTGGATTCTACGTAGGCAACACCAACGGAAAATACTCGCTATCAAAAACATACGACATGACTCTGTCTGACAATATCCAACTGTCGATCAACGACAAGGGCGTAATCAGAATCCAAAACAACATATCCGACGGTTTCGACGTGTTCCTGTTCCGCTATCAAGATGGTGAGCTTATCCTCATTGGTGGCAAGGAAGACCGTCACAAACGCAGCCATTACGACATTTCATACAATTACCTCACCGGCAAGATGATACGCACCAACGGCGAGGGCGCAGCCAAAAAGTCGGAGACCAAAGATATGCCCGAACTTCCAAAACTCAAATTCGGATGGTTTCCCCTTGAATACGAAAAACTCACCTACCTGACCGACACCGAATACGGCACGTTAGACAAGGAGACTATCACCGCATACGGCATCTACAAGCTGATGCAGCACCACAACATCATCTGGTATCACCACGACTGGGCAAACGTTCGTCTCGAAAAAGATAAACCCGGAACCTGGAGTGCCGAAGACATTCACGAAAAGCCATACTGCTACAACCACGACTCTAATGTCACCATCAAAAAACTCAACGACGGAACATACTCTATCACAGAAGAGGAGTACCACCAAGACCGTGGCTACGAGGCAGAGATCAACGAAGATATGTCGAACCTCGAGGAGGTAATGGAAAATTGGGAATACGAAAACTACGAACGAAAATCGCTTTGGATTTTCAACGACGGACAGATAGTAGAAAAGGAATGCAACACCGAAACTAAGAAAGAATAGGCTCTACTGAGCCGATCCGTAGAGGGCTTTTTCTACTCCGAGGGTGAGCGCGATAGCAGTAAAAGGCTTGCGCAAAACTTCGTTCACACCCAGAGCCGCGCCCCTCTGCATCACCTCGTCGTCGGTCTTCAAGCTCAACAATATAGCCTTCACGTTGGCAAACTTGCTGTTTTGGCGCACACGCTCCAAAAACGAGAGTCCGTCGGTGCCTGGCAGCGAGTAGTCTGCCACAATCAGGTCGGGACTGTCGGCGTCAAGGTTTTGCAATGCTGTTTCGGCGTCGGCATACGAAAACACGTCGTAGCCTTGGTTTGCAAGTGTGTATTCGGTGATAAAGCGTGTTCCCTCCGACCACTCCACAATCACAATGCGTTTTTTCACGGGAGGCTTCTTTACCACGTCGGGAGCAATCTCTTTAGAGTAGAAAATCTCCGCCTTGGGAAATTTTATCATTGTCTCCATAAGCGAAAAGTTGTCGCCCAGTTTCAGAAGGTATCCCCTTGCGCCAGCGTCGATAAGCTTTTCGATATATTCTGGTTCGTCGTATAGCGAAAGTCCTATTATGGTGAGTTCCGGACGTATCTGCAACGCCCGGCGTGTGGTTTCAATGCCGGTGATGCCCGGCATCTCAATGTCCATAAATACGATGTCGGCGTCTACCGACAGCAGGTTTTCCAAAAACTCAGTTCCCGAGCCGAACTCAGCTGTAATTCTGTTGCCGCCAATCTTGCGTAGCAGAAGTTTTATTGTGCTGCGAAACGACGGTTTGTCGTCTACCAATACTATTTTACGGCAATCTGTATCCATTACTGTTGGGTTTTGGTATCTGATTTAGTGTCAATTACAATGCTAATTTTAACGCCGTTGCCAGGCGACGAGTTAATCTCGGTGCGTCCGTTGAATCCCGACACTCTGCCGAGCATGTTTGAGATGCCGCTGCAAGGCTTGCCTTTTACACGTTGGCGCACCTCCTCGGGGTCGAAACCCTTGCCGTCGTCGGTGTAGTCGATACGCATAAGGTTGTCTTGACGCGAGAACTTCAGTTCCACCTTTTTGGCCGACGAGTGCTTCAATGCGTTGTTGAGCAGTTCGTTGATAATGCGGAAAACCGAAGTCTTACATTCCGCGCCTTCGGGCTCAACAAAATCATCGGTGGCCTCGCACACAATCTCAGGCTCTCCTGCTGGCGAAAGTTTCTTGCAGAGACTCTTGACGCTTGCCACAAGTCCGAAATTTGCCAGCATATCGGGCATAAGGTTGTTGGATATGTTCTTGGTCTCCTTCACCGCCTCGTCGATAAGCTCCTTCATCTCCAGATATACCGAAGGTAGTTCATCGGCTGCTATCTTGTTGTGCGACAGCAGGCTCAGATAGGTGTTGAGGCTTGAGAAGAAAGCACCGAGACCATCGTGAACGTCTTTGGCAAAGCGCGCCCTCTCCCGCTCCTCGGCCTGAACCACGGCGGAGAGTATCTGACGGTTGAAATCCTTGAGCTGCATTTCGGCACGACGAAGATGAAGGTGGGTCTTCACCCTCGCCATCAGTTCCGAGATAAGGAATGGCTTTTTGATATAGTCAACGCCGCCGAGCTCGAAACCTTTGAGCAGGCTTGCCTCGTCTACCTTGGCGGTGAGAAAAATCACTGGAATATCTTTGGTGTCGGGGTCGGCCTTCACACGTCGGCACACCTCGAAACCGTCTACCTTGGGCATCATTATGTCCAAGAGCACAAGGTCGATATTGTTGGCTTTGAGTATGCCAAGCACCTTCTCGCCGTCGCTCTCGGCTGTAACATTAAAATCGTATCCCGTGAGTATATCCTGAAGCAGCATGAGATTAGGCATGCTGTCGTCTACTACTAATATGTTAGGTTGTTCCATACAAAAACTTATAATATCTGTTTTGGTTTATAAAGTTAAGAAAAAAAAATCACGCGGAGTGAGAAAAAATGGTTAAAAATGATTAAAAACATTTTTTCTTAAAAAATCGGACATAAAAAAAGAGAAACCCAGTTGGATTTCTCTCTTGATTGTTGCCCGATCAGGGGTCGAACCTGAACTCTCCTGATCCAGAGTCAGACGTGTTGCCAATTACACCATCGGGCAGTGTCCGTCTTATTTTGACGGCGCAAAGGTAGAACGATTTTTTAAAACAAAAAAATATTTTTACATTTTTTTTTATTCCACCTTCAACTTATTTTTTCAGTTCCTTGGCCCAAGTGTCTTTGAGGGTGACGGTGCGGTTGAATATCAGATGCTCGGGTGTGCTGTCGGGGTCTACATTGAAGTAGCCCATGCGGATAAACTGC
>JAGCNK010000099.1 GCA_017645985.1 Bacteroidales bacterium
TCTACGACCTCGCAGGCCGTATGATCAAAACAGCAACAACAAAATCATCTCTTGAACAGGTCTACATCAGCAGATCATACATCTACATAGTAATCGTCAACAACAAGACCTTTAAATTATCATTGTACTAAGCCAAACCCGTCTGGAACACGGTATTTCTGTAACCCCGCACATCGAGCCGCCCCCTGGCGGCGATGATGTGCGGGGTTATCTGTGTGCAGTGGGCACATCGAGCCGCCCCTTGTCGGCGATGATGTGCGGGGTTATCTGTGTGCAGTGGGTATGTAGGTGTGCATGTAGGCGGACGAGCCGTCCGCACTCCACTCCACACTCCAACAATTATGAATTATGCATTATGAATTATGCATTTTTCATTAAACATTATGAATTAAATTTCGTATCTTTGCGGTGGGAAAAAATAAGTAATTAAAATAATAACCTCATCTAAAAATTTTAAAAGAATGAAATTAATTAGGCTATTTCTATTGCTCGCCATGGCGCTGCCCCTGGCGGCATCGGGCACCGTAGCAGACCCGCCGTACACGTTTGACGAATCCACAGGAACGCTGACCATCAAGTCAGGATTTAACAACTTCGCAGGCGACAAGGCCAAAGTGCTGGCTGTTAACGCCGAAGAAGGCACCGTACTGCCAGAGAACTGCCAGAATATGTTCAGTGGCTTCTCAAACGCCGTTTCCATAGACCTGACCAACGCCGACTTCTCTAAAGCGACTAATATGTACGGTATGTTCTTCAATTGCCAAAGTCTCGAGAGTGTTACCTTTGCCAAAGACATCAACACTGCAAAAGTACTGGATATGAGTTATTTGTTCTACGTCTGCAGCAGCCTCATATCCATAGACCTTAGCGGATTCAACACCGGCGCGGTAACAAATATGAACAATATGTTTGCGGGCTGCCACCTCCTTAAGTCGGTCACCTTCGGCAAGAATTTCAGCACCGCTAATGTGACTAATATGAGCTTTATGTTCTTTTATTGCCAAAGCCTCAAATCTATAGACCTTAGCCAGTTCAAAGGCAATATGGCTACCGATATGAGCTATATGTTCTACAACTGTAATAACCTCGAAGCCATAACATTCAGCAAGGATTTCAGCACCGCAGAAGTACTAAATATGGAAGATATGTTCCAGAGTTGCAGCATTATAGAATCTCTCGACCTGAGCATGTTCAACACCGCGAAAGTTAATAATATGAATGATATGTTTGGATGGTGCAACAAACTCTCAAACATATCAGTTGGCAGCTCATGGAGCACCAATAGTTTGACCGACGGCTCAGATATGTTCTATAGCTGCATTCAGCTTGTTGGCGGCTCAGGCACTTTTTACAATGAAAGCAAAATCGGCGCAGAGTACGCCCACGTTGACGGCGGCAGCGGCAATCCTGGCTACCTGACTCTGAGCGGCAAAGAGAGCTCAAAACCTAAAGCGACAATAACAGTAACAGCAGAACCAACGAAAACCACACTCATCACCGGCGTGGCTAATAGAATGATTGGCGGAAAGTTTAAGGTTGAGATTGGAGGCAAAACTACTGAGGACATACCAATACAACGAGCCATATTAATCTACGACCCCGGCAAGGAAGGCAAACAGGACGTGACTATCAGATATATGGGCGCAGAATTAGAGAAGGCGTTCTCCATCACCCTTGAAGACAAGGTAATGCCTCGCTACATCTACTCAGATGGCACAGTCACCTACTTCTACGGCAAATACAGAGAGGGGTCGGTAACTGACCCAAGCATACTCGATGGCAGTTTAGCCAACAAAGTGGTGATAGACGAGTCGTACAAAGACTGCGAAACCCCACCTACAAAACTAATGTTTTCGAGATTTGGAAACGCACGTAGCATCAATGGTCTGGAATACATCAACACTTCGGCAAAAAACACCAATATGAACGGTATGTTTGACGCCCTCTTTCAAATAACAAGCCTCGACCTCAGCACATTCTATGTAGACGAGACAACAAATGTTAAACAAATGTTCAATGGTTGCGACAATCTTAAAACCATATACGTATCCTCAAGATGGGACGCCTCTAATGTAAAGGAGGCAGACAATATGTTTTACGGTTGCAACGCAATCAAAGGCGGCGCAGGAACCACATACGACAATCATCACACAGACAACGAATACGCCCGAATAGACCAGGGCAAAACCGCCCCCGGCTACCTCACCGCATCGGCTATTCCTATCAACGGCGCAGGCATCAAGTTAACCATCGCAGCCACCGAATTTGACTACACCGGCAAGGCCATCACCCCCGAAGTGACAGTAAAAGACGGCGACGCCGCACTAGTGGCTGGCAAGGACTACGAGCTATCCTACGCCGACAACACCGCATCGGGCACAGCCAAGGCAATAGTAAAAGGCAAAGGCGATTACAAAGGCACAGCGGAGCTCACATTCACCATCAAGCCCGACCCCGAAACCCCCGTGTCGCAGGTTGACAACAACGGCAACACCTTCAAGGTTTGGAGCGCCAACCGCTACGTGATCATCTCAGCCCCCACCGGCAGCCAATACAGAATCTACGACCTCGCAGGCCGATTAATAACAACTTCAACAACAACATCATCCCCACAGTTTGTCAACATCGCCCGCCCCGGTATCTATATCGTGATAGTGAACGGAAAATCGTTTAAGGTGATAGTGTAGGCAATGCATAATGCATAATGCATAATGCATAATGCATAATCAATAATGCATAATTGATTTGGATATATAATATTTATTTTTTTTGGTAGAGACGCGCCATGGCACGTCTCTACATTTTTTGGGGGTGTGCGAACATTTGTTTTACGATAAAATCAATCGTGCATTGACAAAATCTATTTGACTGTCACCTTGTTTGAAAAAAAAATATACCTATCTTTGCCGTTCATCAACTTTTAATAACTATTAAAAATGAAAAAACTACCAATTTTAATGCTATCAGCATTAGTGTTTGCCGCCACAGTGGGGCAGGCACAAAACAACACAGTAGACCTTTCGAAGGTTAACACATCATTCGAAGTTAAAGACGGACAAGTTCTCACCGGCACGCTCGGCATCAACTGCAAAATCGAAATCGCCGACGGTGCCTCCATCACCCTCAATAACGCTATTATCAATGGAACTGAAGAATTAAACCTGAGCTTCAATTATTCCGGACTCACATGCTTAGGTAACGCCACCATCATCTTAGAAGGTGAAAACACTGTTAAGGGATTTTACGAAAGTGCCGGCATCTTTGTGCCCAAGGGTGCCACATTAAAGATTCAAGGATCTGGCAAACTTAATGCTTACGGCAAGTCAAATGCTTGCGGCATAGGCGGTGCATTCAACAAAGCCAGCGGCAACATTCTTATCGAAGGCGGCATTATCAACGCCACAGGTGGAAATTATGCATCAGGTATAGGCGGTGGCAAAAACCAAACAAGTGGCAACATCACCATCAAGGGAGGCACTGTAACCGCCACAGGTGGCAATAATGCTCCGGGCATAGGCAGCGGAGAAGGCAACAAAGGCGGCAACATCATCATTACTAACACCGTTACTTCTGTAACTGCCACCAAAGGCGAATATGCTCCATATTGCATTGGTGTAGCGGGCAGCAAATCTAGCACTTGCGGCACTATCACACTTGGCGATTTTACCACCGACGAAAGTATCGAAGGTGAATCTGTAACATTCACTCCGTCATTAAAATCATACAATGTAGCATTTGAAGCCAATGGCGGCTCAGGCGAAATGGCAAGCCTTACTCTATTGCCCGGATTCCCAACACATATGCCGCAAAATGCATTTACTCGTTCGGGTTATAAATTTATCGGTTGGAACACCGAAAAAGACGGCTCAGGCACTTCATACGCCAATACCGAATTTATTACCGACATCAGCACACCGGGTAGCACCTTAACACTGTATGCTCAATGGTATCAAGGCGATGCTATAGATTTATCTACATTAACCGGCAATTACGAAGCTAAAAACAACGATATTCTCACCGGCACACTCAATGGCAACTACAAAATCACCATTAAAGACGGTGCCACAGTAACACTCCACGGTGTTACAATTGAAGGAGAAAACGATGACAACTACGCATGGGCAGGCATTACTTGCTTAGGCGATGCCACTATCAATTTAGTAGCTAAAAACATTGTAAAAGGTTTCGATTCTGAATATCCGGGCATCTATGTACCTGAAGACAAAACTTTAACCATCAAAGGCACAGGTGCGCTCGATGCAAGCAGCAACGGAGTAGCTGCCGGCATTGGCGCAGGACAATATAAAATGAATTGCGGCAACATTGTCATCGAAAGTGGCACTATTAAAGCTACCGGCGGAAATGGTGCAGCAGGTATTGGCGGAGGACGTAATAGTTCGTGCGGCGACATCACCATCAAAGGTGGTCAAATTACCGCTATGGGCAAAACAATGCCACATGCAACAGGAAACATTGCTGCCGGAATAGGCAAAGGTCAAGATGCAACTTGTTCTAAAGTAACACTCGGCTATACCAAAGCATCCGACTATATTATTGCAAACGGCTATATCGCAGATAAAATCACCATCGCTGAAGATAAAACATTTATAGTGGAAGGCAACTCTACCAAGACCTACACCAGAACCAGCATCACCGCTGACGAGTGGGCAGCATTAAACGGCAAGAAACTCGTTCCCTCTCCCTCATCATACTACACCATCACAGTATCCGACGCGCAGAACGGCACTGTAAAAGCATCACCCTTGAAAGCATTCAACGGCGAAACTATTACACTCACCACTTATCCCGCCGCAGGTTACAAGCTCAAAGAATTCATTGTAAAAGACAAAGGCGGCAAAGCCATTACTGTTACCAACAATCAATTTACCATGCCCGACAGCAACGTAACAGTAGCAGCCGAATTTGAAGTAGACCCCGGCACACCCGTAAGCCCGGTAGACGACAGAGGCAACGACATTAAAGTATGGTCGTTCAGCCGTATCATATTCATCGAAACAGCTCCCGACGCCAAATACACCATCATCGACCTCCAAGGACGATTGATAAAATCAGCAACAACAAAATCAACCCGCGAAGAAATCCTAATGTCAAAGCCCGGCATCTACGTAGTAACTGTAAGCGGCAAGGCATTCAAAGTATCAGTTGGCAGATAACCACCTGACCACAAAACACAAAAAAGCGGAGGAGAAATCTTCCGCTTTTTTTAATTATGAATTATGCATTATGCATTATGAATTATGAATTATTAATATTGCATTAACATTTCTTTTGCTATCTTTGCAGCCTGAAAACAGACGATAAAAACAATAGTTCTTTAAAATGATCAGCAGGCGAATACTTAGGATAAAGGTGCTACAGACCATCTACTCCTATTACCAAAGCGGTGACGGCGACATCGCCAAATACGAAAAAGAGCTGGCCTTCAGCATCGGTCGCTCTTACAGCCTTTACTTCTTTCTGATGCAGCTCGGCGTCGACATCTGCGACTACGCCGCCAACCGTATCGAAAGCAACAAGCAGAAACTCTTAGCCACCCAGAGCGACCTTAATCCCAACACCAGGTTTGCCGACAACAAGCTTCTGGCCCAATGGAGAGAAAACGCAACCCTCCAGAAACAGATGTCGGCGTCGAAGCTCTCGTGGAACAAATATCCCGAACTAATCAAACGAATTTACAACGACCTCACCCAGAGCGACGAGTACGCCGCCTATATGGAGGCGTCGAAACCCTCGTACGAGGCCGACAAGAAGATTGTGGACTACCTCTACGCGCAGGTGATATGCGAGTGCGACCTTCTGTACCAGACACTCGAGGAGATGAGCATATACTGGACCGACAGCGCCGAGTTTATCATCGGAATGGTGCTGCGCACAATAGAACGCTACCGCATAGGATACAGCAGCGAGTACGCACTCATGCCGATGTACAAAAACGAGGAAGACGCCGCGTTTGCCCGCCGCCTGTTCGACAAGGCTGTGGCATCGAGCGATGAATACCGCAAGCTTATCCAGGAGTGCACCACCAACTGGGACATCGAGCGAATAGCGTTTATCGACATACTCATACTCCAGACCGCCACCGCCGAAATCGAGGCATTCCCCGAGATTCCGCTCAAGGTAACGTTCAACGAGTACATCGAGCTTGCCAAAAACTACTCCACATCGCGCAGCTGCACATTTGTCAACGGCGTGCTCGACAAGATAACACAGGTGCTCCGCCAGCAGAAACGCATCATGAAGTCGGCAGGCGAAGAAGCCCCCAAACAAGAACAAAACAACTAAAACACCAATACTATGCGACACCTTATATTATATATGGCGGCAGCAACCCTGATGGCGGCAGCATGCACAAGCCAGCCCAACGGCGGCAGCAGCAGCGCCGGCACCACCACCGAAGCCGTGGACTCTGCACTCAAAGGCAGTTTCAAGTTCGACACCACAGTGTACAACTTCGGCACCCTGCTCGAAGGCGAACAGGTAAGCCACGAGTTCGGCTACACCAACGTGGGCGACGCCGACATAGTGATTTCAAAGATAGAGACATCGTGCGGCTGCACAGTGCCCGAATACGACAAAGACCCCGTGAAACCCGGCGAACGTGGCTCGGTACGCGTAAGGTTCGACTCCAACGGCAAAGGCGGCACGCAGTACAAGACCATCCGCATATTCTCCAACAGCAAGGAAGACATCTTTGAGCTGGTGATCACAGGCGAAGTTAAAAACGAATTATAAACCCCATAAACACATACAGCAATGAACACTCTTTTGACAATACTTACAGCCACCACCGGCGCGGCTGGCGAACAACCCCAGGGTATGAACTTCTCGTTCATCATCATGATCGTGGCAATGATGGCAGTATTCTATTTCTTTATGATACGTCCCCAGCAGAAACGCCAGAAAGAACTGGCACAATTCCGCAGCGAGCTCAAGCAGGGCGACAAGATCGTAACCATTGGCGGCATCCACGGCATCGTGCAGTCGGTAAACGACAGCACCATCATCGTGGCCATCTCCGAAGGCGTAAACGTAAGCTTTGAAAAGTCGGCCATAATCAAAGACACCACCGACTTGCCCCAGCAGCAGTAGATAATGCATAATGCACAATGCATAATGCATAATGCATAATGCACAATGCGTAATGCACAATAATTTTTTTGTAGGGATGCGGCACGCCGCGTCCCTATATTTTTTGTGTGTGGATAATTATTCATTATGAAGTAATAATTATGAATTATGCATTATGAATTATGCATTACAAATTACGGCGTACAAAAAGTACTATGAATTATGAATTTTGCATTACGCATTGTATAATGGTCTTAATCAAAACTTTGCGAATGTTTAACGCCTTTTGTTTGGGCAGGTGGCAAAAACGCCGTTACTTTGCAGCCGTTTAACCAGACAAACAAAACGATGAATAACCTATTAAAAACCGGCGCTGTGGTGTTAGCGCTGACATTTGCCAACACAGGAGGAAACCTGATGTCGGAACAAGCTGAAAACCTCAGATTTGAAAACTTTACAGCAGACCCGTTCGACCTAGAATCAGCCCTCAATGCCAGCTGGCATAAAAACTACGAAGAAGTTATAGCATTTATCAAACACCACGAAGGATTTGCCGACGGACGCGCCTACCGCTGCGCCTCTGGCAACCTCACAATCGGCTACGGCCACATTATCCGCAAGGGCGAGCACTTTCCCGCCCAGATCACCAAAGAACAGGCAGACAGCCTGCTTAGAAGCGACTTCCGCCAGGCAATCCGCACAGCGGAAAAACTCACCGCCCTCAAAGGCAGCCGCAAGTTAGCTGTGGCACACTTCATCTTCAGCAAAGGCTGCGGAGCATTCACCCGCAGCACCCTCCGCAAAGAAATAGCCCTCAACGGCGACATCGACCGCGAATTCATGCGCTGGTGCTGGTACACCAAACCCGGAACCAAGCAGAAGGTAAAGAGCAAAGTGGCTGAAGGCATCTCAAGATGGGAATGCAAGATGTGGCACCGCGACGACAACCTATATTCTTGGGGAAGGTTCTTTAAATAAAGATACACGAATTGATGTAACAAAATAAGCACGCCTTACGACGTGCTTATTTTTTTTTATGTTTTTTAAAGCTTTTCAGCAAAGAGTACCACATCGCCGTCCTGAATGTTGTGCAGGTTGTCGATGCCGTCGATTACCGAGGCGAACACGGTGCTGAGATAGCTTGTGGAGGCGTCGGGCATAAGCGAAATGTACCATTTGTTTGAATACACGTTCATATCTGTGTTGGGCGCGAGCGCCACGCATCCCTCGGTAACGCCACCATAAAACGGTTCACATGGAATAACCACCTCGCGGGTCTGCTCAAACTCCGACAGGCTGCCGTCGTTTGCCACAGTGCCTGGCGAACGGAAGAAGAGCGTAGTGTTGTTGAAATATCCACATTCCACCAACTTGAGGAAATACTGCACAGCCACTGGAGCATTGTTGACCCTGAGCTGCAGCACGATGTCGCCGCGCGAAGTCTTAAGCTTGACACGCTGTTCGGGGTCGATATTCTTGATATAGTCCCAGTCGGGCATCACGGTGGTAGACGGTCCGTTGTACTCTATCTCCTGACCGTTGACAGTCTTGATAGCATAGAGAATCATGCGGTAGTATTTCTCGTCCTCAGGGAGGCTGCACTTGTCGAGAGCCTGGTTGAGGAAATAAGTGTTGCCCACAAAGAGCGAGAACTTGTCGTAATACTGCGCTATGGTGTATGCGGCAAGGGCTGCGGTTTCGGCAGTGCCACGCACCACCGTTTTGCGGAATATCTCGTAAAACTCCTTGTAGAGCGAAGCGTTGCCCTCCTTCACCCTCCTGCGGCTTTCGGCGTCGAACTCGGGCAGCTCAAACATAGCTATAAGCGCACGCAGCGCCGACATGCGGGTGACACGGTTTTCGGAATATAGGATGTCCCACTCCACAA
>JAGCNK010000100.1 GCA_017645985.1 Bacteroidales bacterium
GCACGGTTGAGCAATATTGGGTGACCTTTGAGTACATTATCGAGAATATCCCAAACAACGGGGTCTTTGCGGTCTACAATTTTCTTTGCTGATTATACTGTCTTAACTACGCCACGCTCAATAAGTTTGCGGATAACAAACGGTTTATAGAGCTCGGCAGCCATTTCCTTAGGCAAACCACATTCGTGCATTTGCAATTCAGGACCAACAACGATAACCGAACGTGCAGAGTACTCAACACGTTTACCGAGAAGGTTCTGACGGAAACGTCCTTGTTTACCTTTCAAGCTGTCGCTGAGAGATTTCAACGGACGGTTGGCATCGCTCTTAACTGCGTTTGACTTGCGGGAGTTGTCGAACAATGAGTCGACAGCCTCCTGAAGCATACGTTTCTCGTTGCGGAGAATTACGTCGGGAGCTTTGATTTCGATAAGGCGTTTAAGACGGTTGTTGCGGATAATCACACGACGGTAGAGGTCGTTGAGGTCGGAAGTGGCAAAACGGCCGCCATCCAACGGAACCAACGGACGAAGCTCGGGCGGGATCACCGGCACAACCTTCATAATCATATATTCAGGCTTGTTGGTTTCAGGCGACTGACGGAAAGTCTGAACCACCTGCAAACGTTTCAAGGCCTCGGTCTTGCGCTGCTGAGCAGTCTCCTTGTTGGCTTTGTCGCGGAGCGAGAATGCAAGTTCGTCGAGGTTAATCTCTTTCAAGAGGTCGTAAATGGCTTCCGCACCCATCTTGGCAATAAACTTGTTGGGATCGGTGTCGTCCAAAAGCTGGTTGTCTTTGGGAAGCGAGTCGATGATGTCTAAATACTCTTCCTCGGCAAGGAAATCCAGTTTTTTAACGCCGTCGGCAGCCTTTACGCCGGGCTGAATAACGATGTATTTTTCGTAATAAATAATAGAGTCAAGTTTCTTGGTCTGCAATCCGAGCAGGTAACCGATCTTGTTTGGCAGTGATTTGAAATACCAAATGTGAGCCACCGGCACAACGAGCGAGATGTGTCCCATACGTTCGCGGCGAACTTTCTTTTCGGTAACTTCCACACCGCAGCGGTCGCAGACGATGCCTTTGTAGCGGATGCGTTTGTATTTTCCGCAGTGGCACTCATAGTCCTTTACAGGACCGAATATGCGCTCGCAGAACAAACCGTCGCGCTCAGGCTTGTAGGTACGGTAGTTGATAGTTTCGGGTTTGAGAACCTCACCGCTCGAGCGCTCCAGAATTTCTTCGGGCGACGCCAAGCCTATCGTTATCTTGGTAAAAGTGCTTTTTGTTTTGTTGTCTTTACGAAATGCCATTTTCGTTGCCTTTAAATATGTAGTTATACAAAACTGTTCTTATAATTAATTAAGTGAGTGATACGCTCAATCCGAGACCACGGAGCTCGTGCAACAACACGTTGAACGATTCGGGAATGCCCGGAACAGGCATCGGGTCGCCTTTTACGATTGCCTCGTAAGCTTTGGCGCGTCCTACAACGTCGTCGGATTTAACTGTAAGTATCTCTTGGAGAATATTGGCTGCGCCGAATGCCTCGAGCGCCCAAACCTCCATCTCACCAAAACGCTGACCACCGAACTGCGCTTTACCGCCCAAAGGCTGCTGTGTAATAAGCGAGTAAGGACCGATAGAACGAGCGTGCATCTTGTCGTCGACCATGTGACCGAGTTTCAGCATGTAGATAACGCCCACGGTTGCCGGCTGGTCGAAACGCTCGCCTGTGCCACCGTCGTAAAGATACGACTTACCAAAGCGGGGAAGTCCGTTCTTTTCCATAAGGTCGCCAATCTGCTCTACTGTTGCACCGTCGAAAATCGGGGTAGCGAATGTAACGCCCATTGTCTTGCCTGCCCAGCCAAGAACAGTTTCGTAAATCTGTCCGAGGTTCATACGCGAAGGCACGCCCAACGGGTTAAGCACGATGTCAACGGGAGTACCGTCGGCAAGGAACGGCATATCTTCGGCGCGAACAATACGCGAAACGATACCTTTGTTACCGTGGCGTCCTGCCATCTTGTCACCAACGCGGAGTTTGCGTTTCTTAGCAACATAAACCTTGGCAAGCTGGATAATGCCGATGGGAAGCTCGTCGCCGATCATAACGTTGTATTTCTGGCGGCGGAACACGCTCTCGTTTTCTTTGAATTTAACTATATAGTTGTGCAAGAGGGCTTTGATAGTCTCGTTTTTCTTCTTGTCGGTAGTCCACTTGTTGGGGTTGATTTCCAAATAGTCGGGAACATCCTGAAGAACTTTCAACGAGAATTTAACGCCCTTAGCAATAACGTCTTTGTTGAAGTAATCCTTAACGCCCTGCGAAGTCTTGCCGTTTACAAGAGTAAAGAGCTTGTCGATAAGGCGGTCGCGGAGTTCGGAGCAGATCTGCTCGTAATCCTTTTCAAGTTTCTGGATGATAGGCTTGTCGGCAGATTTGAGCTTGCGGTCTTTCATCGAACGAGAGAACAGACGCTTGTCGATAACCACACCCTTAACCGACGGAGGAGTCTTCAAAGAAGCGTCCTTAACGTCGCCGGCCTTCTCACCGAAGATCGCACGGAGAAGTTTCTCCTCGGGAGAAGGATCAGATTCGCCCTTAGGAGTAATTTTACCGATAAGGATGTCGCCCTGACGAACCTCAGCACCGATGCGGATGATACCGTTCTCGTCGAGGTTTTTGGTGGCGTCCTCGCTTACGTTAGGAATGTCGGCTGTGAGTTCCTCCATACCGCGCTTAGTGTCGCGAACTTCGAGAAGGTACTCGTCGATATGAATAGATGTGAACAAATCTTCACGGACAACGCGTTCTGAAATCACAATAGCGTCCTCGTAGTTGTAACCCTTCCAAGGCATGAAGGCAACCTTCATATTGCGTCCGAGAGCAAGCTCGCCGCCCTTAGTAGCGTAACCTTCGGTA
>JAGCNK010000101.1 GCA_017645985.1 Bacteroidales bacterium
AGGATTGATGAGTGTGGTGCAACCGTTGCTCCAAACATAGTCGCAGTTGTCGGGGAAGGTGGGCTCAATTCCAAACTCATCGCCCTTGCAGATTGTAACATCTTCGGGCAGAGAAACCGTAGGCGGATCGAAAACCTTGAACAATCTATATTCAGAAGATTCTGAAGAACCAATTTTGATTGTTAGATTTACGCGATAAGTGCCGCTGTTGGCAAACGAGTATTCAAAATCACGATCTGGAGATTGGTAAATTTTGTTACCTTCCACATCAGAAATAACCCATTCGTAAGAATCAATTTGACGGTCGTCGGTGCAAGTGAATTTCACTTTTTTGTTAACGCATTGATCCTCAATAGTGAAATTCGGAGGTAGAAAATATGTAGGAATAAAATTTGGTAAACCCATCTGGCTTTTTTTGCCACCGAGATACTGTCCTCGAGTTTCAAAATTACATGCCGTACCTTTTTCACGTGGATTATTGATTACTCCAAGATACTCGCAGTTGTTTTGGGCAACATAAATTTTGCCGTTAATTGCTAGTTGGAGGGCACCGGCGTGAGGAGTTTGTTGATCCATAGCAAGTATATATGCTTCAATCGAAGGATAATCAAATGGTTGTAAATCAGGAATTAATGGCATTCCAAACAATTCATAATCGAAATAACCAATTTGAATAGCAGATTGTTTTATATCTAAGATCGTTGGAAGAGAAAGATCAACTTGATAAATAGACAAATAAGTAGAATAATAAAGTTTTGATGCATCATTCGAAAATTCCACTCCATATAATTCTCCTACTTCATCGTACAATACCAAGTAAGGGTCAACCTCGCCAGTTGTAGGATTAAATTTATATACATCTAAAACACTACAGACCACTCCACTAATCTTAACATTTATAGAAGTAGCACAAGCTATTAATTGTCCATCAGGCGAAACCCTCATATAACCAACTGCAAATGGTTTAGCATTAGTTTGAGAAAAAAAATCTGCAACACTATAATCAAGAGTACCCACATTAAAATATTGGGGCGTAGAAAGTCCGTTTTTGTCCAACAAATACTCCACCACAGACCTACCTTTATCATTTGGAGTATGTGCTGCATCATTATCGCAACCTGTAACACGTGTCAAAATCCAAAATGCCTTTTGATTGGTATGTCGTATTGCCGTAACCTTCTCTACCACAAGGTCTTCGAGAATAACATTTTTGACATCGGTAACCGCACCCCTACCCTCGTCTAAGGACATATCTACAATGGAATAACTCAATGGTCCACAGCCATTTTCATCAACCACAAAAACATAATATTTGCCTTCGTTTTCGGGCCAAGGAACAATTATCGCACTTTCGGTGCTGCCGTGATGACCAATAAGTCCGTCGCCATTAACCATTACATCATGCTCACGATTCCAGATTGTTTGTCCATCGGTATAAAACAAAAGATTGCCCAAAGAATCGCTAAAAGTGGCTACTCCTTCCCAATTGTCGAGAGCTCCGTCGGTAAGAATTGTGGGATTCTCTGTCTTAAAATCCAAGCCCGCATTTCGTCCAAAATACCAATTTGAGGTCTCCAATTGTGCTTGTGAGAGATTGCAAATGATTAATAATAAAATTGTTAGTATAAGATTGCGTGTCATATTCGTTAGTTTTTTACGATACGAAAATAGATATATTTTTTTGTAATTAGAAAAAAACACGAATATTTTTCATCATTAATAAAATATTGAATCCCAAACATATAAACATATAGCTAAAAAAATCACATAAAAAATATGTTTTTTTTGCTAATAAAATTTGTAGAAATCGAAAATGTGTCTACCTTTGCAGCGCAATCGCAAGAACGCAAATTCAGTTTTTAACCCCGGAGAGATGGGTGAGTGGCTGAAACCAACAGTTTGCTAAACTGTCGTACTGGTTACATCCGGTACCGGGGGTTCGAATCCCCCTCTCTCCGCAAATTTTTCCTCAAACAAACATTATTCCCCTAAAAAATTTGCGATAATCAGCATTTGTGCTATCTTTGCCTGAGTTTAAAATGATGAAGGCAATGAAAAAAATATTAAGTACAGCTGCGGCACTCCTTATTTCCGCACAATTGGCAACAAGCCAGGTAGTTATCAACGAAGTTTCTACCAACAGCGACACCATCGAAGTTTTTGGTCAAACAGCCGACTGGATTGAGCTTTACAATCCGTCGTCGGGATGGGTCTACCTTAACAATTTCGCTATCTCCGACAATCCCGACAAACCTCAGAAATGGCGTTTGGACGGCACTTACAAGATTGAGCCAAACGGCTATCTCATAATATTGTGCAACGACTTAGCCTCGGGCGCGAACACAAATTTCAAGCTCTCTGCCGAAGGCGAAACAATAGTGATTAGCAATAGCTTAGGCGACATTATAGACCAGGTGGAAGTTCCCCATCTTATGTCCGACCAGTCGTACGGACGTGTCTACGATGGCAAAAGCACGTGGGGTGTGTTCAAGTCGCCCACGCCAAACAGTTCAAACAATAGTTCAAAGGCGATAACCGTATCTCCCAAGATGGATATCCAAGGTGGTTTTTATGCTGGTGCTCAGAACATTACAATCACTTGCGCCGATCCTGACGCCACCATCTACTACACGCTCGACGGCAGTATGCCCACCGAAAAATCGTCGGTATACAAATCGCCAATCAACATTGTGGAAAACAAAGTGTTGCGTGCCGCTGCAAAAAATCCGACTTTGGATATGAGCTACGCCACCACAAACACCTTCTTTATCAGAAACCGCAGCCACGACATACCCGTGGTGTCGCTTTCCACCGACCCTGACAATTTTTTCGACGACAAAATTGGTATCTACGTGCGTGGAACCAACGGAAAGGAAGGCAATTGCGCCGATGGAAAAGTTAACTGGAACCAAGACTGGGAACGTCCTGTGCATTTTGAATATTTCACCACATTGCGCAAACAGGTGGTTTCTATCGACGCCGGAGTCAAAATTTTTGGTCATTGCAGCCGCACCAACGAGATGAAATCGCTGAGAATTGTGGCTCGCAAGGATGAATACGGCGAAAAAAAGATTGAATACAAGTTTTTTGAGCACAAAGACATCGACAAGTTCAAGTCGCTCGTACTCAGAAACGGAGGCAACGATTTTAGGTCCACTATGCTCCGCGACGGTCTTATCACGCAGCTATGCTCAAAACATATGGACGTGGACATTCAGGAGTTTCAACCTGTGGCGGTATATCTCAACGGAGAATATTTCGGTATGCACAATCTCCGCGAAAGAGTGTCGGACCATTACGTTCAGGAAAACTACGGAATTGACCACGAAAAAGTAGACCTCTTGGAAAACAACGCTGAAATTATCGAAGGCAGCAACAAAGAATACCAGGAACTGATTAACTATGTAAAACAGCACTCGCTCAAAGACGACAACAATTTCAAATACGTGTCGTCAAGAATTGAAATCGACAATTTTACCGACTACTACATAGCACAGCTCTACGTCGACAACGAAGACTGGCCAAACAACAACATCAAATACTGGAAAACCCAAGGCACCAACAGCCGCTGGCGTTGGATATTGTTCGGTACTGAATATTCGTGCGGAGTATACGGCGGACAACCGAGCACCAACTCTATCAAGAGAGTTCTTGTAGAACACGACACACAACTTGGAAATTCAGGTTGGAGTTCGGTGCTGATCAAGGCAATGCTCGAAAACGAGGCATACAAAGCAATGTTTCTTCAGCGTTTCTCATACCACATCGACCACACTTTCCAATCCGATAACGTGAGCAAGCTATGCGACAGTCTCAAATACACAATGGACAACGAATGGGATCACCACAACGAAAGATGGTTAAAATGGATAAACAACCAAGCCTGGACCAACAATGTCAACGGTCTCAAAAACTGGTTTAAAAACCGTCCGTCGTACATCAGAGATCATCTGAGCGGAGTGTTCAACCTTGGAGGAACATTTAAGCTCACAGCCAGATCGGACAACAGCAACGCCAAAATTCTGTTCTCGGGATTTAAAACAAACTTGCCAATTTCAGGCACTTACTACAAAAATTTGGAGTTGAAATTGGAAGCCCGAATACCGTCGGGATACGCATTCGACCATTGGGCAATAAAGAAAAACGGAACAACCCAAAACGTAACCTCCTACCCTCTCGTGCTAAAAACCGACACCGACACCGAGGTGACACTCGTGACCAAAGCTGTGGAGCAGAAAGACCCCGAACCTCGCACCGAACGTGCTGACGGTCTCGTAATCAATGAGATAAGCTCCAAAAATGGCGGCCAAATTGCCGACGAATACAACAGCTATCCCGGTTGGATAGAGATTATGAACCCCACAAGCAGCAATATCGACCTGGCAGGACTCTTTATTGGCAACGGCAAGGATTATTACTACATACCCGAGTCCGAGTCTGAAAACATAATTTTAAAACCCGGAGCAAGAGTGGTTTTCTTTGCCGACAAGCATCCCGAAAAGGGAATTTTCCATATGAATTTTGAACTGAGCACCTCGGGCGGAACAGTTGAACTGGTACAGATGCTTACCGACAAGACCGAAAGCATCGACAAGGTAAAATATCCCAAACTATCAAAAAATCAGAGCTTTGGGTACAAAACCGACTGCACTGGCGAACTTGTAACCTTTGCCGAGGGAACACCCTACGCAGCCAACGGCGGCAAAATTGTGGAACCCGTTCCGTTCTATATTCCCGAAAAGAACCTTGCCACACCTACCGAAGCACCTGTGGAACACACAATCACCGTATCGGTTTATCCTAATCCCGCCAAAGAGTACCTTACAATCAAAGGATGTAGCGACAATCCGCAGTGGACAATTATCACGCTCAACGGCAGCAGCGTAAAAAGCGGACGCGGTGTCAATGCCGACTTAACCGACCTCAAATCAGGTTATTATCTTGTACGCATCACCGACAACGGAAAGACCTCGGTAGTTAAACTCTTGAAAATATAGATGATATAAAAAGGTATTAAAACAGAAAATCCTGAGAGCCGATGGCTTTCAGGATTTTTTTTTGTCGGTCTCCAGGGAGTCGAACCCTGGACCCACTGATTAAGAGTCAGTTGCTCTACCAACTGAGCTAGAGACCGTGTTTTTTTGACACCGCAAAAGTACTAACAATTTTATTACCTGCAAACATTTTCGGAGTTTTTTTTATCATTTTTTTTGAAAAAAACATAAGCGATTAATGATAAACTATTTATCTTTGCAGAAAAATAGAAAAAAATGAAGATACTTATAGCCTGCGACAAGATGAAGGGCACTTTTTCGTCGAAACAGCTCGGCGAAATGATCGAAAAAGCGATAAAAGAGAGATATTCTGATGCGGAAACCGAAGTTTTGCAAGTTTCCGACGGTGGCGACGGCTTTATAGAATCGCTCCGCTGGCGAAACAACTATTCGAGATGGGAGTTTCTGAGTGTCAACGCCGCCAACCGCAAAATCCAAAGCAAATACCTGTACAACATATACAATCACACTGCTGTGTTGGAATCCGCTTTAACTCTGGGTTTCAGCAAATTAGCAGCCAAAGAGAAGAACATTTTGCAAAACAACTCGTACGGACTCGGCCACGACATCAAACGTGTGATCGAAGTTCGTCATCCTCAAAAAATTGTAGTAGGCATTGGCGGAACATCCACCAACGACCTATTCCTTGGAGCGGCATCGGCTTTAGGTTTCAAATTCTTAGACAAAGATGGCAACGAAGTAGAACCATTACCCAAGAACTATCTGAATATCAGCCAAATCATCCCCACATCTGAATATCAAGGCACTGAGTTTTTGGCGGCAGTAGACGTTAAGAATCCGCTTCTTGGCGAACTTGGCGCAACAAAAGTTTACGCTCCACAAAAAGGAGCTTCGCCACAAGATATTGATTATCTGGAAAACGCTTTCGCACATATATCATCCGTCATTAAAAAAGATTTGGGCGTTGACCTTGAACAAATCAACGGCGCAGGCGCAGGAGGAGGCATCGGCGGCGGAATGGCGGCATTTCTGAACGCGAAAATCATCTCCGGCGCAGACTTCATACTTGACACTCTCGAAATAGACAAAAAAATATCAGAATCTGACCTCATTATCACCGGCGAAGGCTCGTTCGACCGTCAGTCGCTTATGGGCAAAATAACCGGAAACATCATCGAACGCTGTCAAAAACAGAATAAAAACGTATTGATTGTAAGCGGATTATACGACCAATCCCCTCTCCCATCCAATTGCACTAGCATTGCGCTGTTTGATCAAAAGCCGGAAACAAAAAATGCCAAGGAAAAGACCGAGGCACTTATAAAAGAAAAGCTAAAAATTTGAGCCACTGGCGAGAGTTGAACTCGCGACCTGTTGTTTACGAAACAACCGCTCTAACCAACTGAGCTACGGTGGCGTTATTTCCAAGTGCAAAATTACACATTTTATCCGTGTTTGCAAAACATAGGATTAAAAAAAATGGGCTTTTATTGTAAATTTTTACAGCAATATATCTAAAATATTGAAAATGGCGAATATAATGCTTGCCACGCCGTTGAATGTGCCAAATGCCACATTCACCTTCGACAGGTCGTCGGCTTTGACAATAGTGTGCTGACGTACAAGCAGAAGAATAAAAACACTTGCCCCAATTGCGAAAAACACTCCGGCATTTTGATAATAGCCCAA
>JAGCNK010000102.1 GCA_017645985.1 Bacteroidales bacterium
AGGTTGATAACCTGCTCTGGCGAGGTCTGCTTGAGTGCCCATGCCGAAATCTGGTTGAGCGAGAGTGCGAGACCTGTCTTGATTGTGATCATCTGGTTGTCTTTCGACGATGTGGAGTAGCGCGGTGTGTATGTCGGAGGCTCTTGTCCGGCGGGCATTTCAAACGAGTAGGGCACGTTTGCCACCTTGTGACAGGGCTGGAAACCGTGCATCATAGCCATCGTGTAGATAAACGGCTTGAATGTGGAACCCACCTGGCGGCGTCCGAGCGAAACGTGGTCGTATTTGAAAAACTGGTAGTTGATGCCGCCCACGTATGCGCGTACATAGCCTGTGCCCGGCTCCATACTCATCATACCGCAGCGGATAAACGATTTGAAATATTTGATTGAGTCCAAGGGCGACATCACTGTGTCCTTGATTCCGTGCCATGTGAACACGGTCATTTGTGTGGGAGTGTTAAACTCCTTCATTATTTCGATTGAATCCTTACCTGCTTTGATTCCGGCTCTCCAGCGGTCGGTGTGCTTGATGGCAGAGTTCATAATCTGGTCGATCTGCTTTTTGTTGAGTCTCCAGCTGAACGGAGGATTTTTCAAACGCTTCATTTCTATGCGGTTGAATAGGTCCTGAACGGCGTCGTTCTTGCCTCCGCTCACAGTTTTGTAACCCTTGCCCATATGCATTTCTACTGCTTCTTCGGCGTACTGCTGCATACGCGAGTTGATCGTGACGTAGATTTTCAAACCGTCGTTGTATATATTATAAGGTGTGCCGTCGGGTTTTTGGTTTTTGTTGCACCAGCCGTAGAGCGCATTGTCTGCCCAGTTGGTAGAGTCCTCGCGAAACTGCTCGGTCTGCCATTGAGCGTAGTTTTTGCGGTCTGGTTTCTTGGCGGTCATTGTGGTGCGCAGATACTCGCGGAAATAAGTGGCGTAGCCCTCGATGTGGGTCTGCTGCGAGTAGTGGATTACCAGCTCTATCTTTTTGAGCGAGTCGTATTCAGCCTTGCTTAGCATCTTGTAGCCGTTGATGGCGTTGAGGTCTTTCTGGTATTTCTCAATCTGCGACAATACGGTGTTGCGGCGCATTACCGAGTTCTTGGGGTTGGTCTTGGGGCTGTATTTGGTGGGCGCTTTGAGCAGACCTACCAGCACGGCGGCTTCCTCAAGTTTCAGGTCGTTAGGATTCTTGGCAAAGAAAATCTTCGAAGCCGACTGAATACCGAACGCGTTGTGACCGAATCCCACGGTGTTGAGATACATCACCATGATTTCGTCCTTGGTGTAGCGGCGTTCGAGGCGGAGGGCTGTAACCCATTCCTGCAGCTTCATCACCACCTTGCCGAGCAATCCCGATGGACGTTCGTGGTCGCGCATGTTGTATAGGTTTTTTGCCAACTGCTGGCTGATGGTGCTACCACCGCCCGATGCAGAGTGACGGGTAACCAAACCTTTGAACACGCGGAAGAGAGCCTGGAGGTCGATTCCCACATGGTCGTAGAATCTCACGTCCTCGGTGGCAAGCAGTGCGTTTACCACGTTTGGCGACACGTCTTGAAACTCGATTACCGTGCGGTTTTCTTTGTAATACTTTCCTAACAATACCCCGTCAGACGAGATAACTTCCGATGCAAGGTTGCTGCTCGGGTTCTCAAGTTCTTCAAACGATGGTATGTATCCTACTTTTTCGGCTGAGATCAGAGCCAAAAGAATTCCTGCCGATATTGCGGGTATCAAAAAGCCCGCCCAGCACAGCAGAACTATGATTCTTCGTGTTTTTTGGGTAAGTTTCATCTTGTTTTTCCTTAATAAAATCAAACGCAAATATATAAAAAAATGAAAAATTGAAAAAAATTTGTCAGTACTTTGCAAATTTTGTTATTTTGCACCCGAATTTATTTGGCGTATTGTTTATACGCGGAACAGCCGTTTTAAAACTAATAACAACACTCAGATGGCAAAAAATTTAGTAATAGTGGAGTCTCCTGCCAAGGCAAAGACTATCAGTAAGTTGCTTGGTAGCGACTATCTTGTTAAACCAAGTTTCGGACATATACGCGACCTCTCTAAAAAGAAGTACGGCGTTGACCTCGACAACAACTACGAGCCTGTTTACGAAATAGATCCGGAAAAAAAGCACGTGGTTGCCGAACTGCGCAAAGATGTGAAGGCCGCCGAGACCGTTTGGCTCGCATCCGATGAAGACCGTGAGGGGGAGGCCATTGCGTGGCATCTCGCGGTGGTTTTAAAACTCCCGATTGATTCTACAAAACGTATTGTTTTTCACGAGATAACCAAAAACGCCATTCAGGATGCCGTTAAGTCGCCCCGAACTATCGACATCAACCTTGTGAACGCTCAGCAGGCACGCCGTGTGCTCGACCGCCTTGTGGGTTTCGAGCTTAGCGAGGTGCTTTGGAAAAAAGTCAAGAGCGGTCTCTCCGCCGGACGTGTGCAGTCTGTGGCTGTTCGTCTGATTGTGGAGCGCGAACGCGAGATTCTCGCTTTCAAGGTTACCGACTTTTTCAAGGCCACCGCTCAGTTTGCCACTCCCGACGGCAACTTCAAGGCAGAATACAACGGCAAGCTGGAGACTCAGAAGGATGCCGAAGAGTTTCTCAACAGCTGCAACGGCAGCGGCTTCGCAGTTAAGAGCGTCGATGTAAAACCCGGCAAAAAGTCGCCCGCGCCGCCATTCACCACCAGCACACTGCAGCAGGAGGCAAGCCGCAAGCTCGGTTTCTCCGTTAGCCAGACTATGGCGTTGGCGCAGACTCTTTACGAAGAGGGCTACATTACATACATGCGTACCGACAGCGTAAACCTCAGCCAGCTGGCTGTCAACGCTGCCAAAGAGTTCATCACCAAGGAGTACGGCGACAAGTACAGCCATCCCCGCACTTTCAAAACCAAGACCAAGGGTGCACAAGAGGCTCACGAAGCCATCCGTCCCACCACTATGCGCACCGTGGTTAGTCAGAAATACGACGAACAGCGCCTTTACGATATTATTTTCAAGCGCACCATCGCCAGCCAGATGAGCGACGCCGTTATCGAAAAGACCACCGCAGTGATCACCGCCGACAAAAACAAGGCTGAGTTCACCGCCACCGGCGAGGTTGTCAAGTTCGACGGTTTCCTCAAGGTTTACCACGAGGGCACTGACGACGAAACTACTGCCGACAACCAACTTTTACCGCCGTTGAAAGCCGCTCAGAATCTGGATCTTGACCACATTGAGATAAACCAACGCTTTACCCGTCCGCCTGCCCGATACACCGAGGCAAGTCTCGTAAAACGTCTGGAAGAACTCGGCATAGGCCGTCCTTCTACATACGCCCCCATTATCACCACTATTATAAAGAGGGGATATGTTTTGAAAGAAGACCGCCAGGGAACAGAGCGCAACTATGTGTGCCTCACCCTCAAAAACGGCAAGGTTACCACCAAGACCAAAAAGGAGAACACCGGCTACGAAAAGAACAAGCTCTTTTCGTCAGACATCGCCATGGTGGTTACCGACTTCCTTTCCGACCACTTTAAGAATGTGATGGACTACAATTTTACCGCTTCGGTAGAAAAAGAGTTCGACGAAATAGCCGAGGGCAACCTCGAATGGGCAAAGATGATCGACTCGTTTTATTCGCCTTTCCACGTTACCACACAAAAGAGCGTTGAGGACGGCGAGCGCACCACCGGCGAACGAGTTCTCGGCGTCGATCCCAAGTCGGGCAAGACCGTTTCTGCCCGCATCGGACGTTTTGGGCCTATCATCCAGCTCGGCGAAAAAGACGACAGCCCTGTTTACGCATCGCTGCCCAAAGACCAGCATATCGAGAACCTCACTCTCGAAGACGCTCTCGCACTGCTCAACAACGAACAAGGCGGACGTCTGCTCGGCACCGACCCGCAGACCGGCAAAAACATCTACGCCCGCGTGGGACGTTTCGGGCCTATGGTTCAGCTTGGCGAAACCAACGACACTCCCAAACCCAAAT
Organism: Bacteroidales bacterium; assembly: GCA_017645985.1. Taxonomy (GTDB): domain Bacteria; phylum Bacteroidota; class Bacteroidia; order Bacteroidales; family UBA3824; genus UBA3824. The sequence continues at coordinate 4,001 of JAGCNK010000102.1, forward strand.
ACGCGGCTCTGCTCAAAGGTCAGACTGTTGAAACCATTACTTTAGCTCAGGCACTCAAACTCTTTGAGCTACCGAGAGATTTGGGCGAGTACGAAGGTAAGAAGGTGACTGTGGCAGTAGGTCGTTTCGGACCATTCATCAGCCACAATTCTAAGTTCATCTCTCTGAAAAAGACCGACAATCCCGTTACCATCACTATGGAACGCGCCATCGAGCTTATCTTAGAAAAAGCCGAAACCGACAAGAAAAAACTCATCAAGGAGTTCTCTGCCGATTTCAAGATCGTTCGCGACCGTTGGAACCATCCTGTAATCTACTACAAGAAGAAATATTACAAGCTGGCCACCACCGTCGACGCCGAAAAACTCACTGAAGAGGACTGCATGAAGGTGATAGGGGAGGGGGCAGACGACAAGTCGGCCGCCAAAAAGACCGTGAAGAAAACCACCGCAAAAAAATCGGCCTCTTCAAAAAAATAATGCGATTTACTAAAACACTAAAATTGAAGATATGGTAAGAAAAATAGCAGCGACGGTAATCACCGCCTTAATCACATTGACAGCGGCAGCCCAGCAAGATCCGCATTTTAGTTTCTTCATGTTCAATAAGGTTGGCTACAATCCGGCTTACAGCGGCACCGAGGGTATGATCAATGCCGTTGCTATCAACCGCAACCAATGGACGGGACTCGACGGAGCACCTCAGACCACAATCATGTGCGTCGACATGCCCGTCAACTTTGCCGGCACACAGGGCGGCGTGGGACTTACCATACAGAACGACAAAATCGGCTTCGAAAACAACTTTTCGGCAAAAATTGCGTATGCTTACCATATAAAGGTGGGCGCGGGAATGCTGGCGATAGCCGCCGACGGAGGTCTGTTCAACAAGACTATCAACGGCGAATGGCAGTTTCCCGACGAGGCGGAACAGATTTTCAACGGCAAATGCCGCAAGATGGCGTTCGATATGGGCGCGGGTCTCTACTACGGCATAGGCGGGCTTTCGCTCGGTTTGTCGTCAACGCATCTGCTTGAGCCTGAGCTCGATTTTTCCGAAGACGGAAAGACTTATTTGGCAAGACATTATTATTTTAACGCAGCATACAATATACCGCTTGATAATTCGTTATTTGACTTGACACCGCAAGTGATTTTGATGTCGGACGGCAATACTTTACAAGCCGACATAAATCTTAGCTTTTTATACAATAAAAAGTTTTTTGGCGGCGTTACTTATAGAAACGAAGACGCTCTTTCAGTATTGGCAGGACTTACATTGATGGGAGACTTCAAGGCGGGCATCGCTTACGAGTTCGGAATTTCAAAACTCAGAAAGACCAACGCAGGGTCGTTTGAGGTGATGATAGGATACAGTTTCATGCCCGAGAGAAGCAAACCAGCACAAAAAGTAAGAAGCGTTAGATATTTGTAGAGCTTTTAAAGTTAAAAGATATTTATCAGCAAAAATAAAAGGTATTATGAAAAAGGTATTTTTAGTTGCAGCATCAGGAATGTTGATACTCAGCAGTTGCAACAGCGGCTTGAACGGCGAACTGACAGGCGCCCAGAACAGACCGGCGGCATACGCCGAGGCCGACCCTTACGGAATGGTTTTCATTCCCCAGGGCAGCTTCACAATGGGCCCCAACGATCAGGATGTACCCTTCGCACTGACCGCCCAGTCGAAGACTGTAACGGTGGACCCCTTTTGGATGGACGACACCGAAATCACCAACAACGAGTACAGACAGTTTGTAGAGTGGGTTAGAGACTCTATCGCAATGCGCCTCTGCGTTTTGGCAGGCGTTGGCGACAACGGCAAGGGAAATATTTTCGTCTATCCCTACGACGAAGACAAAGTGAACCCCGCCGAATACGACCCCACCGACACCAAAAACTGCTGGCTCAACTGGGAAAATCGTGACAAAGTTTGGCAGCGTGCCAAAGGTGAAGAGGGTCAGGCTATTGCCGACGCTGTTCAGGAAATGTTCCTTATCAAGGAGGAGCGCTTCAACAAACTTCAGGAGATCGACACCCGCAAGCTAGTTTACGATTACGAATGGGTAGACCTCAAGCAGGCAGCCCTCAAACAAAACCGCTACGTATTCAACGAGGATTTCTCGGGTGGTAAATACGAAGGCACAGTTATCGACTCTAAAGGAAAGGTTGTTCCCATCCAAGACCGTCGTTCTTTCATCATGAAAGGCAGAATCCCGGTTTACCCCGACACACTCGTTTGGATGAGCGACTACACATATTCTTACAACGAGCCTATGGCGCGTAAGTACTTCTGGCACCCCGCTTTCGACAACTATCCTGTCGTAGGTGTTACCTGGCAGCAGGCCAACGCTTTCTGCATCTGGCGTACAGAACTTCTCAACAACTACTACCGCCACAACCACCAGCCTATGGTAGAGCAGTACCGTCTCCCCACCGAGGCAGAATGGGAATACGCTGCACGCGGCGGCCTCGCTCTCTCGATGTACCCCTGGGGCGGTCCTTACACACGTAACTACTCTGGCTGCTTCATCGCCAACTTCAAACCCTTGCGCGGACGTTACGCCGACGACGGTGCAGCCCGCACACTCGAAGTTGCTTCTTACGCTCCCAACGAGTACGGCCTCTACGATATGGCAGGCAACGTTTCAGAATGGACTTCAAACGCATTCGACGAAAGCGCTTACTCATACACCCACGACCTCAACCCCGATTACAGCTACAACGCTGTAGCCGACGACCCGCCGGTATTGAAACGTAAAGTTATCCGCGGCGGATCTTGGAAGGACGTTGCATACTACCTCCAGGTGGCTACAAGAACCTACGAATATCAGGACACCGCTAAGAGCTACATCGGTTTCCGTTGCGTAAGATCTTACATGGGTCGCAGCACAATGGGCGAAGACTGGAACTAAACACTATTCATAATACTTATAGATTTAAGATACCGGATTTCGGCGGAGGCATCAATCCACGATATCCGGTATCGCTTTTTATGAGTTTTTGTACGATTATTGCTGAGATTTTTGTAATAATCAGCAGATTATAAAAAAATATTTTGTTTTTTTTTGAATTGTTAAATTGTTGGTACATACTTTGTTATATTATCTTCGATTTTTATTTCGGAAAAAATGTTAAAAAAACACGCAAATAATGTTTCGTGGTAAAGTAAAAATGCTTAATTTTAGCGAATAATTCTCTACCTTAATATTACGGGGTACAGATATGCAATTTGAAATATTATAAACAATAATTAAATTTAAATTTTAACTTAAAAAAACACATTATGGCAAAGAAAAAACCATTCAACGAGTCTTTGGGTTGGAAGAAATTCATCGCAAAGCTTTACGGTATTGGAGCCAGCATCGTTATTGTTGGTGCATTGTTTAAAATCCAGCACTACCCTGGTGCGTCTGCAATGCTTATGATCGGTCTTTTGACTGAGGCTGTCATCTTCGCATTCTCGGCATTCGACCCGCTACCTGTAGAGTACCACTGGCAGAACGTATATCCCGAGCTTCTTACCGACCCCGATGAGTTGGAAGAAGAAGGAGCTGCCCCTGTTTCTAAGAACAAACTTATGGGCGCTGCAGCTCCCGCTACCGACGGCAAAGCATTCGCAGAACTCAACAAGATGATCGAAGACTGCGCTGGCAAGAACGTATTCCAGAACCTCGGACAGAACTTCGCTAAATTCAACGAGTCTGTTACCGACCTGAAAGACGTAGCCAACTCTGCAGCTGCTTCTAAAGATTTTGAAGCTAACTTGCGCACAGCTACCGACAGCTTGAAAAACGCTTCTAACGCATTCTCTGGCATCGGTTCTACTGTTGACGATGTTAACAACGCTATGAGCAGTGCTCAGGCCGCATTCTCTAAAGCTGCCGACATCGACTTCACCACTCTCGCAGAAGGCAACAAACAATACAACCAGAGCATCAAGAGCCTCAACGGCAATCTTGAGGCTATCAACCAGGTATTCGAACTCCAGCTTCAGGAAGTTGATTTCGAGGGCATGATTAAAGAACTCAAGGGCGCAGCCACCGGCGCACAGACCTACTCTTCTGAGGTTAACAAACTCAGCAAGAACCTCGCCGCCCTCAACACGGTATACGGCAATATGCTTACCGCTTTGAACGTAAAAATGGCGTAATTAACGCTCTGTAAACTTTAATCTTAGTTTTTAATCAATTTTTAAGTAAACAATATGAGTTCACCAAAGGAAACGCCGAGGCAGAAAATGATTGGTATGATGTACCTCTTCTATACTGCCCTGCTTGCTTTGAACGTATCTGCCGAAATCCTTACAGCATTCTCGCTCGTGGACGGTAGTCTTCGTAAGACTAACGAAATCACCGACGGTGTGATCTCCGACACACAGAACGAGTTTGTAAAGGCTATGGTTAACGACTCACTTGGTGTAGCTAAGTACAAAGCTCTCGCCGACCAGGTTGTTACCGAGGCAGACAAAGCATATAATGAAATTCAGCACTGGAAAGAGCAGCTCGTTTTCACCCTCGAAGGTGTTGAGAACGAACAGCAACTCCGCGAAATGCACGACAACGACCAGACTTCCTATATCGGCGACCTCGTCTCTAAAAAAGACGACAACAACGTCGGTGGTCAGATCTTCATCACCGAAGGTCACTCTAAAGAGATTCAGGATTCTCGTGAGTCGTATCGTAACTTCTTGATTGGTATCGTAAACCAAGATACCACATCTACCGAACAGGCCAAAGCTTCACGCGAAAGCCTTATCCACAGCATTGAGATGATGCTTTCTACTGAAGACACCAAATCTCTCAACGACGCAGGTGAGATGATTCCTTGGAACGTTGCTAACTTCGAGCACTTGCCCGCAGCCGGCGTTCTTGCTCTTATGACCAAGATGCAGTCTGACGTTAGAAACACCGAATCTTCTATGCTTTCTTACTTGCTCGGACAGATCGGTAAGTCAGACATGAAGTTCAACGCCATCAAGGCCGTTGTTAACTCTCCCTCTAACTACGTTCTCGTAGGTCAGCCCTACAAGGCAGAAGTATTTATCGCTGCTTACGACTCTACACAAAACCCCGACATTTTGGTTGGCGGTCAACCTATTCCTGTATCTCAGGGCGTAGGTACTTACACCGGCAATACATCTTCGGTAGGTATGCGTAAATGGGGCGGCGTTATCAAACTTAAAAACAAATCGACCGGCGAAATCAAAGAATACCCCTTCGAAAGCACTTACGAAGTTGGTCAGCCGAGCGTATCTGTTTCGCCTACCAAGATGAACGTATTCTACATCGGTGTTGACAACCCCGTAGAAATTTCCGCTTCTGGTGTACCCGCTGAAAAAGTTAACGCTTCTATCTCTGGCGGTAGCATTCGTCGTACAAGCGGCGGCAACTATATCGTTAACGTTAAGACTCAAGGTGAAGTTACCATCAACTGTTCTGCCAACATCGACGGAACAACCAAAGGTCTCGGTTCTAAGAAATTCCGTGTAAAACGCGTTCCCGACCCGATGGCTACTGTTGGTACCGACCCCAGCAACAAACGTGGTGGTGTAATTGCTAAAAACAGCCTTATCAATAACGTGGTACGTGCCGAGATGGAAAACTTCGACTTCGACTTGAAGTTCGTTGTTACCGGTTTCTCAGTATCTGCTACAGTTAAAGGCTTCACCCAGACTCAGGAGAGCAAATCTGGCCAGTTTACCGCTGCTCAGAAACAGCTTATCACAGGTGTTCCTTCAGGCGGTAAGGTTTACATCGAGGACGTTAAGGCAAAAGGTCCTGACGGTTCTACACGTAACCTCAACGCCATCAAATTTACTGTAAGGTAGTTTGATTATATTTGCGTTCACTTCGCAAAAAAAGTGCTCACGCAAACAATATTTTATACTAAAAAGAGTTTTAATAAAACATAGAAGTTCTATTAAAACTCTTTTTTAATTGTAGCATTATGAAAAAAGTACTGTTTTTAACGGCTGTAGTAGCATGTCTGCAATGCCTTGAGGTGCAAAAAACTGAGGCGCAGGTGCTCTTAGGACTTCCTTACGAAAAAATACACACCACGAACCGTAAGCCGGTGCCGTATCAGTTTGTAAGAGAAGCAGATGTAATGTGGTCGAAAATAATATGGCGGCAGATTGAGCTCTCGGAGCGTGCCAACCAGCATCTATATTTTCCCACAACGCCTGTTGACGGACGTCAGAGCCTTATCGACGTTTTGTTAGACGGCATCCACTCACAAGGTCTTACTGCTTACGACGAGAGCGGCGGCGACGAGTTCGCACAGATACTCACCGAGCAGATGATTCACAAAAACCTCGGCGCTTCGGTCAACACCGAGACATTCCTCGACGAAAACGAGAATGTGGTTGAGAAACTTGTAGAAACCCCCTACGTAAGTAGCGAGGTAACAAGATACCGCCTCAAAGAGCTTTGGTTTTTCGACAAACAGCGCTCTGTGCTCGAATGCCGTATCATCGGTCTTTGCGCCATCCGCGTTTATCACAAAGATCCCGACGACCCCGAAGAGCGTCAGACTCGTGTGTTCTGGATCTATTATCCCGAGGCTCGCAAGCTTCTTGCTAACGCCGAGTGCTTCAACCCCAAAAACGACGGTGCAAGGTTGAGTTTCGAGGACATTTTCCAGAAACGTTACTTCCAGAGCTTTATCGTGGCCGAGTCTAACATGTACGACAACCGTCTTATCTCTGAATACGCTCAAGGCCAGGAATGCCTTCTCGAAGCAGAGAATATCAAAGAGCAGATTTTCAACTTTGAACAGGACCTCTGGGAATACTAGTCGTCTGAGTTCTTAAGAATAAAAAAAGCCGCTGATTTATCTCAGCGGCTTTTTTTATATTGGTATTAATTATTATCGTGTTTGTTTTGTCTTCATTGTTTTCTTCATTTTTTCTTTTCCCCCTTTTATTTCATTATTTCTTTACCCTTTACCCTTTTACCCTTTTTCCTTTTTTCTTTACCCTATTCCTTATTTCCCCCTTTATTTTTCCCCCTGTTTTATGCTATCCTCTTATGTGCTTGGGTGTGTAGCTGAACAGAATGTTGTACGACAGCATAGGGAACACGCCAGGGAGCGAGAGTCCGGTGGCAACGTAGTCTTTTTCTCTTATCATATTCGACGGCACAATATAGTCGCCTTGGGGGGTCTCAATCTTGTTGTACGACACCATAACAAAGTTGTTGCGGTTGTAAACGTTGTATACCGACAGGGTGACCGAGTGACGGATGTATTTGTTAAACGGCTTTTGAAAGCGGTATACGACTGCGGCGTTGAGCTTGTGGTATATTCGCAGACGCTCGTTGTTTCGGCTGCCGTAGTAGGGTATTTTGTAGTCTTGGTAATAGTAGAATCCCACGGGCGCGGTATAAGGCGTGCCAGAGCATAGGTTGAAGTCAGCCTTGAATGTGATTTTGTCGTTGAGCGAGTACTGACCCATGATGTGGAGGTTGTGCGGGATATTGTCGTTGGATATGTATTTCTCTTTCATAAGGTCGGGCGTATACCGCAGGCTGTGGCTGTAGGCGTAGAAACATTTGAATTTGAGGCTGCCCTTGTCTTTTTCAACAGCCACCTCCACGCCCTCGGCAGTGGTTTCGCCGAGAAAGAAGTCGCGCTCGATAGATTCGTTGAGCAGCATGTTGGCGTGCTGACCGTATTCTGTGATGTTTTTGGAGTATTTGAAATATGTGCAGACGGTGTACACCAGCTCGAGGGCGTTGTACGATGCGGTAAACGTTACGCAGTCGGATGTCTGCGGCTTGAAATATAGTCCGCTGGGAATCCACATGTCGAGGGTGGTGAACGGACTGATAGAGTTGGAAAGCATGTGCAGGTATTGCACGTTGTGCTCGGTGGAAATTTTGAGGGTGGCTTTTGTCGACGGACTGTAAACAACGGTGATTCGCGGCTCGAAATTCCAGAATGTGTTGAATTTCTTCTCCTCAATCTTGGTGGTGTCCCAGGTGAGTTTTTCGGGGTTGTAGACGAAGTATTTGGCAGGTCCGTAGTTGTTCCAGACTGTCAGCCTTGCGCCGTATTTAATGGCGATGTGCTTGCCGATGGTGCTTTCGGCTCCGAGGTACGCCGCAATATTGTCGGCATTGCCCGAAATAATGCCTCTGTTGCTCTTTTGATTGTTGATGTATTGCGTGGCAGGGTCGAAGGTGGTATACGTGTACTCGCCGCCTGTTTTGACGGTGTGGTTTGAGTTGATGTTGTACACTATGTCGGTTTTGATGCCCACGTTGCCGATACGTGTGCGCCAGAAGCTCTCTTGGTTTTCAGAGGTGAAGAGCTTGTAGCTGTAATGCCCAATAAAGATGTTGTTGTTGATATACAGCTTGGTGGAAATAATCTTGTATTGTCGTATGGTGGCGGTGTTGTTTTGCCATGCCACGGCGTAGTTGTTGTTGGTCTGCAGGTTTGAATAGCGGTCTTTGCCTCGGAAATACGATATGTATATTCTGTCTTTTGGCGACGCCTTGATATGTATTTTGGCGTGGATGTCGTAAAATTTGTTGTCGCCTTGGTATTCCATAATGTCGGCCAGCCATCTGAGGTTTGAGTTGCGGAGGTCGGCTGTGGCGGTGACAATGTCCTTAACAATCGGCGTTTCCACACGGTGCGAGTTGGTAAGCGGAGTGAACTCGCTGCTGATTATGTACTTGCCGCTGCTGCCGTCTTTGGTGTGGATGTCGGTGATCGACGACAGTCGTCCGCCGAATTTGAGGGGGAAGTCGGATGTGTAAACATTGAGCGAGTTTACCGCCTCGGGAGCCACTGCGGAATAGAATCCGAACAGGTGCGAGGGGTGGAAAATGGGCGCTTCGTCGATGAGAATAAGGTTCTGGTCTTTGTAGCCTCCGCGCACGTTGTAAAATGCCGAGCCGTCGCTCTGACGTGTGATTCCGTGGTCGGTGGCGAGTAGACCCACCAGGTCGCCGCCGATTATCAGTCCCGAATATTTGGCAAAGTCTGACGCTTTGAGCGACGAACTGCTGTGCATTGCCTCCTGTATGTTGTTGGTGTTTTTGTCTGACGTGATGGCAACTGCCTCCAGCTGAGTTTCAATGGGTTGGAGGTCCTTGTCGATGGTGATGTTTTCCTTGAGGTCGATTTTGATATACTCGCGGCGGTAGCCGAGATAGGAGTACACGATGGTGTACTCGCCACGTTTGAGCGGCAGGGTGTAGTAGCCGTAGTGGTTGGTGAGCGTTCCTTCTGTGGTGTTGGCTACCGAGATGGTGGCGCCGATGAGTATTTCGTGTGTGGCGGCGTCGCGTATGTAGCCGCTTATGGTTATGTTTTTGGCTCGCTGCTCGTTTTTTGGACAGTTCTTGACGTCCTTCTTGCGGGGCTTGAGGATGATCTGCTGCTCGGCAAATATGTATCCGATGTCGGTGGTGGCAGATATCTGCGACATCACGTCGGTGAGCTTCTTGTTTCGGATTTTGATGTCGAGCTTCACCTCGTCGTCAACAAGCTGGCTGTTGTATACAAACATAAAGCCCGTCTGCGCAGTGATGTCTTCAAGAATCACTTTCAGCGGGCTCTTCTTATAAGAAATGCTAATTTTTACAGTGCTGTCGGTTTGCGCCGATAGTTTCAGTGGCAGCATGGCGGCTATCAGTATCGCCGTCAGTATCAGTGGTTTCGATATATGTCCGATGGTCTTTGCTGCCGACATTTACATTTAGTGAATCATCTGTTTTTAACGGTGTATACACCCTCGGCATTGCTGACAATGTCGGTTTCGTCGAGTGTCTGGTTCAGAATGCTGATGATAGATTCCAGTTTCTGATTGCAGAACGAGCCGGAAATTCTGAGCTCCTTGCTTTCGGGATTGTCGAACGAGTATGAGAATCCGTAAGCTTTTGAAAGCTGCTCCATGATTTCGGCGAGGGGTGTGTCGCAGAATTTGAACTCTTTGAGCTTCCAGGCAATGTTGTTGAAGTTGTCAACGGTTTTTACGTCGAAACCTTTGTTGGCGTCGTAGGTGAGCAGTTCGTCTTTGGTGATGGTAACCGACTTGCCGTCTATTTTGGAGATAACCTCAACCACGCCTGATGTTACTGTAACGGTGGTGGCGGCTTTGTCTTCGCAAATGTTGAACGATGTGCCGTGAACCACTACAGTGATGTCGTGGGTGTTGATTTCAAATTTACGTTCGGGATTTTTCTCAACGTCGAAATATGCCTCGCCTTTGAGGTCAACGCTGAACACGCCTTTTTGCTTGGCGTTGCATGTTACCGAGCTGTTGCAGTTGAGGCTTATCTGTGTGGAGTTTTCCACTACGGTTTCCACCGGAGTGTTTTGTGCGGTGTATGTAGAAATGTCGGAGCTGTTGAAGCTGTTGTTTACCAAAGCGCCTATGCCTACTACGATGAGTACGGCAGCGGCTATCTTTACCAGCACGTCGAGACGCAGGATTTTGGTCTTGCGCCTGAACCCGAGCTGCGACGACAGCTTGTCCCACTCGGCGTCGGTGTCGATGTCGAGCAGACGTGTGTCTGAGATCTCCGGTATTTCATAAATTTCTTCGTTGTTCATGGTTTTTGGTTCTTTTTAAAATGTCGGTATTAGTTTGTTCTACGTATTTTGTCTATTAATTAACACGCCGATGGGCTTTTACCCTAAGAGAATTTTAACTTTTTTTCTCTTTTCCGAATATTTTTTTTCTCAATATCTTTAATGCGGAGGTGATGTGCGCCTCCACGGTCTTGATGCTGATGCCAAGTTTCTCCGAAATTTTCGGATTTGTGAGTCGTTCGTAGCGGCTGAGAATGAACACTTCACGGCTTTTTTCGGGCATGTGGCGGATGGTGTCTACTATTGCCGCCTCCAGTTCGCTTGCCACTATGTCGCTGTCGGTGTAGCTGTTTTCGCTCTCCACGTTTGGCAGCGCCTCGTCGGTGGTGAATTTCTTCTGGTCGCGTACGTAGTTGATTGATAGGTTGTGGGCAATGCGGTAAAGCAGTGCTTTGAGGTTGCTGTCGTCGGGAAGGGTCTCGCGTTTTTCCCATACCTTTACAAAACAGCGGTGCGCAAGGTCTTTGGCGGTGTCGGTGTCCTGCACTATCTTGCGGCTATATATGGTGATGGAAACAAAGTGTTCCTTAAATAGTTTTTCAAAATCACGTTCGGTCAGTTGCATTTTCGCATTCTTTTTCAAAACGTAAAGTAAATGGTTTCGGAGCACATTTGCAAATTTTTTTTAATTATTTTTGCCACGGGTTGTAACTTTTGTGATAGTAGTGCGTCTTATGCGCAAAACAACAAAAACATTACTGCTATGAAAAAGATTATTTTACTTTTTATCGCCGCCTTTTTTATTAATATGTGCCAAGTACTTGAAGCTTCGGCTCAGGAAGTGTACGGCATTCTTCAGGAGGCGAGGACTCAGCTCAACGACCGCAAGGCTGAACTGCTTTCTGGTCGCCAAAGTTTCCAAGACCGTATCGACCATATCAACGACACCTCGGTGGACAACCAGCTCGACAACGGACGCATCGCTGCCCTTGAGAGCGGTATCCGCGACATCGACGCCACTCTTGCAAAAATCGACATCGCGTTAGACGCTATTTCCAACAGCGGCATAGTTAATTCGTATTATTCGTCGCGTGTGGAGATTTCCCGAAACGGAAACACAGTGAGAATTTACAAGCATGTGGCCGACAACTCCATAACGGTGGAGGTGAACGGCACCAAGGTGATTAACGAAGACGGTTTCGACTCGGTGAACATTTTGGAGCCGCGTATGCACTTAAAAAATAAGAAGGATTTCTCAGGACACCTCTCAGGCATTTTCCTCGGTATCAACGGACTGCTGCTGAAGAATGGCGAATATGAGGCTCCCGTTACTATGCCTTACTTTGAGCTCAACGAAAGCCGTTCGCTCGATTTCTCAGTATACTTCAACGACTTTGCTGTTCCGTTCAGCAAGAATTGCGGACTGGTGATGGGAACGGCGTTGCAGTTTAACCACTACTCTTTTCAGCAGGTTTTCGACCTGACGGTTAACGACCATATGGTGACAGCCGACTACGACCATACCGTGGCTACAGAGTTTAAGCGTTTCAATTACAGGATAATACATTTTAATTTTCCCATTGTTTTTGAGATAGCCACTTCGGGGCGCCAGAAGTTTTTTGTAAATGCCGGTGTGATGGGCGGTGTTCGTATCGGAAGCCGCACCAAACAGATTTACGTTGTGGACGGCGACCGTCAGAAAAACTGCTCCCGCAAGCCGTTTGACACCAACTTGTTTAAGTACTCGTTTATCGGAGGCGTTGGATACCGCTGCTTTCAGGTGTTTGGCGAATACTCGCCCGTGCCGCTCTTTAAGTCGGGACACGCTTCTGAAGATCTCTACCCGTTTTCACTTGGTGTGAAATTCTTGTTCTAATGTGTTGAAAATATGAATATTGCAGACTATAATAAATGTGTTGACCAATACGCCGACTTTGTGTACAGGTTTCTGATGAAATCGCTGCGCAACGAGGCGGTAGTGAAGGACCTTGTGCAGGATTCTTTCGAAAAACTGTGGCGGGCGCACGAAGAGTTGGATGCTCAAAAGGCGAAACCTTACCTTTTTCGCTGCGCCTACAACGCCATGATTGACTACATCCGCCAAGATCGCCGCACTTCTGATTTGGAACAGTCTGTAAATATTCCGCAACACTCATTCAATCAATATACTGGTATTCAAGAAATACTTCAACAAGCAATGCAGCTTATGAAACCCGAACAGCGGAGCGTGATTCTACTGCGCGACCTTCAAGGTTATCAGTATCAGGAGATTGCCGACATCACTGGCTTGTCGTTAGCCCAGGTGAAGGTGTACATTTTCCGCGGAAGGGTTTTCTTGAAACAGTACTTAGAAAAAGCAGGTATTCATTCTCATTCAGATTTGGAGGAGTTGGTATGAAGATACACAGCGAAAATATTGAGGCATTGATAGTTGACTATTTCGACGGAGCTCTCAACGAGCAGCAGTCGAAAGAGCTGGAGCGTGCGATGGCTCAGAATGCCGAGTATCGCCAACTTTTCAACGAATACCGCGCCGCAATGGACTGCACAGTAGGGGAGGACGACACCTTGTCAGCTCCCTCTGATTTGGTGGAGGATATGAAACACACTTCGGATTTTGACGATAAGGAGTTCCCTTTTTTCGACCGTCTGGCCGTGCTCGTTACCGAGGGCATTGCCACCGAAACCGAGCAGAAGGAATACAACGATATGGTTTTGTCCGACGATTCCAACCTATCTTCCGCAGTTTTATATTCCCACTGTAAGATACAGGATGATAATAATATACGATGCCCATATAAACAAACCCTCAAACACAGCCGAATCCGTCCGCTATGGTATGCGTTGGCAGCAGCGGCGGCGGTTTCGGCTATTTTCTTTGCTGTAAGGGTGATTTATGCTCCGGCATACGACATCGACGCAGCTCTGATTTCGGGCGACATAGCTATGAATTTCTCGGGACGCGAGGTGCAGACCATAAGCGAACCTGTACAAACTGACGAGCCGACCATTATTCCTCAGCAAAAAACAGATGCTCCGAGCCGCAATAGTAGCAATAGCACCACTGCAGAATCTGACAATGTAGAACCTTCATTGCCAGATGAGTTTTCTTTACCTGCTAAGCATTCTTTGCCCGAAGAACCGTCAGAAAACCAGTACTATATTTCGCAATCAGACATCCAACTTGCCTCTGCCGACATTCCTTCGGTGGCATATCCCACGGAAACAATGCTGCCCGTGGCGGTAGACTGGGATGCGTTAGACCAATCATACGGCGACGGGCAGGGAATTAGTATCGATTTTATCGGCGAGTCGGGACTTGCCAACCTTAAAGAAGACAGAGAGCAGTTGCGCCGCCGTTGGCGCGAGCGTCAGAACCCTAAAATCTGCGTTTCGTACGATGACGAAGGCAAAAAAGACGCCATATCGCTGCTGATAGGCAATAAGGAACTGCGCGTATGGTCGCGGTAGGGCGGGGGAGAGCTCCTATTTGAACTTCTTGATATCTTTGATAAGCGCAGCCGAAAGGCTTGTGGCACCAAGGCGGAAAAACTCGCTGTTGCAGCGGTCTTCGCCAAGAATCTCCTTAACTATGGTGTAGTATGTGAGCGCCTGGTCGGCGTTGCGTATGCCTCCTGCGGGTTTCAAACCGATTTTTGCACCTGTGGCACGTTCGTAGTCTTTGATGGCTATTGCCATAATGAGGGCTGCCTTGGGTGTGGCGGCGGGCTCCATCTTGCCTGTGGAGGTCTTGATGAAGTTGGCTCCGGCTTTCATAGCTATGATAGATGCGTCGTAAATGTCGGAGTCGTAGTTGTATGCGCCAGTTTCGAGAATCACTTTCAAATGGGCGTTGCCGCAGGCTTTCTTCATATTCTTGAGTGTGGCGAGAGCCTTGCTGCCGTTTTCGTCGATGATTTCGCCGGCATTGATCACCACGTCGATTTCGTCGGCACCAGCCTCTACTGCGAGTTCGATTTCGCGGAGCTGCACCTCCTCGAATGTCTGCGAGTGGGGAAATGCTCCTGCCACCGAAACTATCTTGACCGAGGGAACGGTGAGGAGTTTCTTTACCACGGGAACAAACTTGGGATAAACGCAGATGCCTGCCACGTTGGGAATGTCGGGGTTGCTCTCTTTAAACGTGTTTACATTCATTACAAAGTCGGCAATGGAGTTTTCGTTGTCGGCGTTGCTGAGACTTGTGAGGTCGATGCACGAATGCAAGGTTTTGAGGTTTTCGAGTGTGCGGTTTTTGGCGGTTCGGTTTTCGATAACGCAGAGTCGCGAGTTAATGAGTTCCGAACCGTGGTTGCTGTATGAGAATTCTTTCATGGTATTTTTGTTTTTTATGTAGTTGATTTATTTGCGGTCTTTAGAATCTATTATGATTGTTACAGGTCCGTCGTTGAGAAGGCTTACTTTCATATCCGCTCCAAACTCGCCTGTGGATATTGGTTTGCCCAGATGCTTTTCCAAGACGCCGATAAACTTGTTGTACAGCGGTTTGGCTATCTCGGGCTTGGCTGCCATGATGTACGACGGACGGTTTCCCTTCTTGGTGAGTGCGTGCAGCGTAAACTGGCTTATGAGCAGAATGTCGCCGCCGGTGTCTTGTATTGAGAGGTTCATCACGCCTTGCTGGTCGTTGAACACTCTCAGTCCTACTATCTTGCCGGCTATCCATTCGAGGTCCTGGTCGGTGTCGTCGTCGACAAATCCGGCGAGAATCATAAATCCGTCTTTGATTTCGCCTTTTACCTTGCCGTCGATGGTTACCGAGGCCTGAGTCACCCTTTGAACAACGATTTTCACTTGTTAGCAGATTTTTTTGTCGGATTCGGTAACGGTCATTTTTTTCAGCGGGTTGATGCCTTTGAGCAGCTGACGGTTCTGCCAGATTTTGATACCTGTGTAGATAGCCTCTTTGAGCGAGGTCTCGTCGGCAATGCCCTTGCCTGCGATGTCGTAAGCTGTGCCGTGGTCGGGCGACGTGCGTACGATGGGCAGTCCTGCTGTGTAGTTGATGCCTGTGTTTTTGGCTATTATCTTAAAGGGAATAAGTCCCTGGTCGTGATACATTGCCAGCACAGCGTCGAACTTTTTGTAGAGCTCGGCGGCAAAGAAACCGTCGGAAGGATAAGGACCGAAACAAGTGATGCCCTCCTCCTCGGCCTGCTTGAGCGCGGGAAGTATGATTTCGTTCTCCTCGTTGCCGATAACGCCGTTGTCGCCGGAGTGAGGGTTGAGACCCAGCACTGCAATTTTTGGGCGTCGGATGGTGAAATCCTCCTTGAGCGAGCGGTTGATGATACGGAGCTTCTGGAGAATCTTCTGCGTGGTGATGGCTTGAGCTACGTTGTGGATAGGAATGTGACCTGTTACCACGCCGATTTTGAGCTCGTCGGAGGTCATCAGCATAAGATAGTCGGAAGTGTTGAAGTTGTCGGCGAGAAATTCGGTGTGTCCCGGAATCTTGAGACCCGCCTCGTTGACGTTGTTCTTGTTGATGGGCGCTGTTACAAGAATGTCTACATAGCCCTGTTTGAGGTCGTGGACAGCCTGTTTGAGCGCGGCGGCGGAGTATTCTCCAGCCTGAACGGTGCTCTGACCGAGGTCGAGCCTTACGTTTTCGTCGCCTATGTTGATAAGGTTAATCTTGTTGGGGGCAAGTTCCGAGGCGTCTTTGGCTGCGTTGAAGTTGATTTGCGGCAGGTTGAAGGTCTTGCGGTGGTATGCGATGGCCTTGGCTGTGCCGTAGAGTACTATTGTGCAGTTGTTGTATAGCTCGGGGTCGGCAAGGGCTTTGATTATGATCTCGTAGTTGATACCATTGATGTCGCCCTGTGTAATGCCTATTACGTATTTGTTGTTTTCTGTTTTGTCCATTTTTTATTATTTGTTTATATCCAAATACAAAGGTATATATTATTTTGAAACAAAACAACGGCAGACGGACAAAACGGTAAAAAGGCAGCAATTTTTTTTGCCTTGCGGGGGTCAGTGGTTGGTGCGCGGGTTGACGCACATGACCGGAATCTTGCTGTCGTTGGCTATGATCTGCTGCTCGTCGGCACCGAGAACGTAGTCTTGAAACTTGATGTTCTTGGTGGTCATGATTATAATCATTCCGCTGTCGATCTGCTTGGCAAACTTGATGGTCTCTTTGGCTATGCTTTCGTCGCCGGGCAGCTGGTGCAGCTCGTAGTTGATGCCGCGCTCTTCGAGATAGCTTGTGGCTGCCTTGATGTTGCCGATGGTGCGTTTCTGTATTATCTCGTCGCCAGTTTCGGAGTAGCAGATGAAAAACTTGCATTTGGATATGCTGGCAATGAAGTTTGTCCACACGAGCTTTTCTCGTTCTTCGAGCTTGAAGTCGAGCGGCACCACGATTTTGGTGACGTCGGTTTTGGGCAGAGGCTTGTCTTGCACCACTATGAAGGGGGCTTTGGAGCCTGTGATTACCTTGAGTGCCCAGCTGCCTGTGATTTTTTGCAGACCCTTCATTCCGTGAGTTCCCATGATGGCTATCTGCGCGTCGGTTTCGTTTATCAC
>JAGCNK010000103.1 GCA_017645985.1 Bacteroidales bacterium
CCATTTTGTATAGTTTTTTAAATTGTTTTTAAATTTTGTTATTAGTTTGCTCTCTCTTCGAGAGCTTTTACCAAGCCAGTAAGCTTGTTCTGTCCCGATTGCAAGCAAGAAATAACATTCTTGATCGGAGACTGTAACAGCATAATGATGTCGCCGAGAAGTTCTTCCTTCGACTTGATAGAAGCCAAGGCTGAGAGTTGGTTGTCACCAACGTAGACACTTTCTTGAACATATGCAGCTTTGAGGATCGGCTTTTCGCCGTTTTTGCGCATCTCCTGGATCATCTGAGCAGGAGCGTTGGCTGTGTCGCAGAACATGATGCAGGTGTTCTTTTTCAAGAGCGGGAGCATCTCGTCGAGACTGCCGTTTTTGTTGCTCTTCTCGAAGGCTTTCTTCAAAAGGGTGTTTTTAACAACCTGGAGCTTTACCTTCTTGTCGAAGCAAGCTTTGCGCAATTTGTAGGTGTCTGCTGCGTTAAGATCGGAAATGTCGGCCAAGTAGAAGTTTGACGATTTGTCAATGGCTTCTGTAAGCGAATCAATTATGGAACTTTTTTGAATCTTTTTCATTTTTAATCTGCTTTAATTATGGCCTTACTCAATAGTTTTAGGATCAACTTCGATACTGGGCGACATTGTGCCGCTTACGAAGACGCTCTTAACGTATGTGCCTTTTGAGGCGGCGGGTTTCAACTTGATAACGGTGCGAAGGAACTCGCGTGCGTTCTCGTAAAGTTTCTCACCCTCGAAAGAGGCCTTGCCTACGGGGCAGTGAATGATGCCGTATTTGTCTACCTTAAAGTCTATCTTTCCGAGTTTAACTTCTTTAACTGCCTGTGCAATATCCATTGTAACAGTAC
This sequence comes from Bacteroidales bacterium, assembly GCA_017645985.1. Lineage (GTDB taxonomy): Bacteria > Bacteroidota > Bacteroidia > Bacteroidales > UBA3824 > UBA3824. The sequence goes on from JAGCNK010000103.1 coordinate 860, forward strand.
CTGTCTTGGGGTTAGGCATAAGTCCGCGGGGACCGAGTATCCTACCTAACTTGCCGACCTTGCCCATACAAGAGGGCATTGTGATGATGACATCGACGTCGGTCCAACCACCAGAAATCTTGTTGATATACTCGTCAAGACCTACGTAGTCGGCTCCGGCAGCCTTGGCCTCCTCCTCCTTGTCGGGAGTGCAGAGTACAAGCACTTTCTTGTCCTTACCGGTACCGTTAGGAAGAGTAACAACGCCTCTAACCATCTGGTTGGCCTTTTTGGGGTCAACTCCCAAGCGGATATCAACGTCTACCGACGAATCGAACTTGGTAGAAACCAGAGTCTTTACCAATTCGCAAGCGTCTTTGAGCTGATATTGCTTGCCTTCTTCGATTTTGGCCAGCGCAGCTTTATAATTTTTACTTACTTTTCCCATTTCGATTTTGTTTTTTATTGTTTATCAAAAGGCGAAGGGCCGCTGATGGTGATACCCATGCTTTTAGCTGTGCCTGCAACCATTTTCATGGCCGACTCTACTGTGAAGCAGTTGAGGTCGGGCAGTTTGTCTTCGGCAATCTGCTTGATCTGGTCCCAAGTTACTGATGCAACCTTCTTTCTGTTTGGCTCGGCCGAACCTGATTTTATCTTTGCAAGTTCTTTCAACTGCGCTCCGGCGGGTGATGTCTTCAATACAAAGTCAAACGATTTATCGCTGTAAACAGTAATAAGCACTGGAATTACCTTTCCGGGCTTATCTTTGGTCTTTGCGTTAAACTGTTTGCAGAACTCCATAATGTTGACACCTTTGGAGCCAAGCGCGGGACCAATCGGTGGCGAGGGATTTGCTGCACCGCCTTTGATTTCCAATTTAACAAAACCGGTTATTTCTTTAGCCATTTTGTTTGTACTTAATAATGTTTATTATATCTAAAAAACTATCGTCTCGGACTTTGGAAGCATATTATATTTTGAGAGGATAAATATAGTCCAAAACTGTTAGTCGTTTATTCCTTTAATTTTTCTACCTGTACGAAGCTGAGCTCGAGCGGGGTCTTCCTTCCAAATATCTTGACCATTACCTTGAGCTTCTTCTTCTCTTCGTTGATGTCTTCGATTATGCCAATAAAAGTGTTGAACGGACCGTCGACAACCTTGACGTTCTCGCCGATCTCGTAGGGAGTGTCCATAGCAGCGCTGTCGTCGGCCATCTCGTCTACTTTGCCGAGTATGCGGTTGACTTCGGCCTCGCGTATCGGAAGTGGGTCGCCTCCCTTGGTTTCGCCAAGGAATCCGAGTCCGCCGGGTATATTGCGCAATATGCCCGTAACCAGCTGGGTCAACAGGCACTCAACAAGCACGTATCCGGGAAAAAACGAGCGTTCCTTGCTGTATTTTTTTCCGTTGCGCACCTGGTACACTTTTTCACTCGGTATCAGTACTTGGAATATGTAGTCTTCTAATTTAAGGTTCTGTATCTCGTTTTCGATATACTCCTTAACTTTCTTTTCCTGTCCGCTTACAGCCCTGAGTACATACCATCTTTTTTCCTTAGGGCGTTCGATTTTTTCCGATTCTTTCATCTGGCCGTTTACCGAGAGGGTTAGTTAATATGATTATTTGAACATTCCGTAGATCACCTCCATAATCGACTTCAAGGAGATGTCCATAAGGAACACTACTAATGCTATGATGAATGTAGCCACCATTACGATTACGGCGCTGTTCTGAAGCTCCGACCATGTAGGCCAGGACACTTTGTTCACAAGCTCGTCGTAGGTGCTCTGAAGGTATGTCTTAATTTTCGTAAACATCTTAGTATATTTTAGCACGGGTAGAGAGGCTCGAACTCCCGACACCTGGTTTTGGAGACCAGTGCTCTACCAACTGAGCTACACCCGTGTATAAAAGGGAAGGGAAAACCCTCCCCTAATTTTCGCTATGGTAAATATATAATCCTATTCGATGATTTTACCAATCTGGCCAGAACCTACTGTACGTCCACCTTCGCGGATAGCGAAACGGAGACCTTCGTTCAATGCAACAGGGTAGATCAAGGTAACTGTGATGTTAACGTGGTCGCCAGGCATTACCATCTCTACGCCTTCGGGAAGCATGATTTCGCCGGTAACGTCGAGAGTACGGAGGTAGAACTGAGGACGATAGTGATTGTGGAAAGGAGTGTGACGTCCACCTTCTTCTTTCTTCAATACGTAGATCTCAGCAGAGAATTTGGTGTGAGGAGTGATTGAACCGGGTTTTGCGATAACCATACCTCTCTTGAGCTGCTCTTTCTCGATACCACGGAGGAGGAGACCAGCGTTGTCACCAGCTTCACCTTTGTCGAGAAGTTTGCGGAACATTTCGATACCAGTTACAACCGACTTCATAGGAGCGTCGTTTGTAAGACCTACGATTTCAACGGGATCGTTGAGGTTGATGATACCAGCCTCGATACGACCTGTAGCAACAGTACCACGACCAGTGATCGAGAATACGTCCTCAACAGGCATCAAGAAAGGTTTGTCAACGTCGCGTGTAGGCTGGGGAATGTATGAGTCAACAGCGTCCATAAGTTCCATTACTTTATCTTCCCACTTAGCCTCGCCGTTCAAAGCGCCGAGAGCAGAGCCGCGGATGATAGGAGTATTGTCGCCATCGTAGTCGTAAGAAGAAAGGAGTTCACGGAGCTCCATCTCAACGAGGTCGAGAAGCTCGGGGTCGTCAACCATGTCGCATTTGTTCATGAAAACAACGATCTTGGGAACGTTTACCTGACGAGCGAGAAGGATGTGCTCGCGAGTCTGAGGCATAGGACCATCGGTA
>JAGCNK010000104.1 GCA_017645985.1 Bacteroidales bacterium
ACGTTGAACATCAGGCAGTTGGGTTTTATAACTCGCTCTTTAGAGTCTCTGATTTTTAAGAACCCGAGTTCGTAGATAACACCCACATAAAGTCTTGATATATCTACACCTGCGCCAAAATTAACGCCGATATCAAGACGTTTGAAATATTCGGAATTGTTTACCTTTGCCATTCCGTGACGTTGATAATAGCGTTGTTTAAAATTACCGGGGCGATGTTTTAAGTGACCGCAGAAACCTATACCGCAATATGGTCCCGCTTGAAGATCAATGGCATAAGTGCTGTTAATGTCTATTTTGTAGGCAATTAAGAGCGGAAATTCTATCTCGTTTTGGTTGAGGTAGTATTTGAGCCAAGCACCATTATTATCCAACCTTTGGTCGCGAGTGCCTTTCATGGTAAAATACAATCCGGGGCGAAAAAAGAGATTGTTAAACAGTTCTATGTCGTATGTAAAGCCAAGATTTACACCGAATTTGGCTTCATTGTATGGAAAAACATCACCACGATGTTTGGCAAAATTGAACCCTCCGCGAGCGCATAGGTCTTTGGTTTGCGAAAATGCTGATAATGATATTGTTATAAGTGCTATTAGTGCAATTAGTTTTTTCATTGTGAGATAGTTTTTTAAAGGTTATAAAGATAAGAAATAGTATCCTAAGTTGATCATTACACAGCCATTGTGAGGTTTCCAATAATCTACCACCATCATTTCGGCACAATCGTGAATTGGTATTAAACCAATGTCGTAGCCCACACCGAGGTAGTATTTTTTGTAATCAACGCCGAGTGCAAAATTCCATCCAAAATCGAAACGCTTGGCCTGAGTGCCAATCATATCTTCTCCAAGTTTGCGAAACATATCGTATTCAAAGTTATGCTCTGGTGTTTTTTTGTATTCCACTTTGGTTTTGCCGTGAATGCCGAATGCTATGTACGCTCCTGTTTGAAAATCTATTTTTACGTTGTCGCTCATCTTGCGTTTGTATACCACGCAGAGAGGAAATTCGAGGTAGTTTTGATTGTAGAAAAAGTCGTGACCTTCTGTGACGCCAAACTCTGTTAAAACATCGTTCCAATAACGTCCGCCTTTTTGAGAGTACATTACGCCGGGGCGGAAATAGAAATCTTTGTAAAAATTAAGGTCTGCAATAATGCCGACATTGAATCCAGTGCGTTGGTCAACCAATTCACTTGCATCGCCATTCCATTTGGCAATGTTGGCGCCCGCCCTTACGCCAAAATCTTGAGCCGTGGCAGAGGAAACTGCTAATGCCGCAGTAGCAATAATTAATGTTATTTTTTTCATTGTTTGAAATTTTAAAATGTTGATTTATAGGAAATAGTATCCGAAATTGATCATCAGACATCCGTTTTTTTGAACGTCTTGACTGTAATAATGGTCGCGAAGTTGACGGAGTCCGCAGTCGTAACTGATACCAATATACAATTTGTAGATATCCATTCCCATTCCAAAATTCCAACCGAAATCAAACTTGCGGTATTCGTTGACAAAAGAAGGCACAGCATAGTTTTCTGCCTTTTTGTTGATTTTGCCCGAAATGCCAAATGCGAGATACGGTCCGGTTTGAAAATCCACGTCCATATGGTTGCCTACACGCTCTTTGTAAGCCATCAGAACGGGCAGTTCAAGATAATTGAGATTGTCGTAGCGACGGTTTTCGTAGTGTGCGCCTTTCATCGAAAACATCACACCGGGGCGAACAAAAAAATCTTTGCCGAGAGCCAAATCTACTGTTACACCGGCATTTGCACCCGGTTTTACGGTGGTAAAAATATTGGCATCGCTTATAAACTTGGCAAGGTTTACACCTGCCCTTGCACAAATGTTCTGCGCAAAAGAAGCCGAAATTGATGAAGCAATTATGGCTATTATTAATGTTAGTTTTTTCATAGTGAGAGTATTAGAGGTTTATAAATAGTATCCGATGTTGATCATAGAGCAACCGTTTTTTGCAGGCACGTTATATTTAAAATCGCGTTCGTGCAATAGACGAAGACTAAGGTCGTAGCCGAAGCCGAAATAGTAGTGTTTTTTGAAGATTACGCCTACGCCGAAATTCAAGCCCACATCAAAACGGCGGTACTCGAGGTTGTCGTAGCGTTTAAAGGCACGGAACTCAGAATCGGTCTCCTTGCGCTTAATCATTCCGAAAGCACCTCCGGCAAGGAAAGCTCCTGTTTGAAAATCGGCGACTATATTGTTGGTAATGTTGATTTTGTAAGCCACCAAAAGCGGAAGTTCGAAATAATTGAGATTTTCTACGGTTTCGTATTTGTCGTATCGTGCGCCCTTCATACTAAACATGATTCCGGGACGTGCGAAAAAGTTGTTGAAGATTTCAAAATCTACAGTGAGTCCGGCATTGATACCAAATTTAATTTTTGAAAAAGACTTGGAAGCGTCGATATGTCGGGCAAGATTAAAGCCGGTGCGCAGACAGATAATGTCGTGAGTATCTTGCGCGTATGCCGCCGAAAAGGCTATAATGATAGCGATAGTTGATAATAGTTTTTTCATCAGGTAGTGTTTTTTGGGTTAGTAGTAGTTTTTTTTAAAAAAAAAGCCCTGACAAAGACATTGCTGTCAGGGCGTTATGTAGAGAGGTGATTTACTTATTACAAGTAATAACCGAAGTTAAACATTAAGCAAGAGTTTTTGCGTTTGTGATGATTATCATCATAAAGTTTGAGCAAACCTAAATCATAACCGAGACCAAAATAGAATTGGTCAACATCCATACCGATACCAAAGTTCAAACCAAGGTCGAAACGGTGAATTTCCCAATCTTCACCATTATTTTTAAAAGCTTTTGGATAAGAATAATTAGGGTCATCTTTGTGGCGGGTTTTATTTTTATACTTGCCACAAAAACCTACTGCAAAGTAGGGCCCTGCCTGAATGTCAAGAGCGAGGTCACGGTTAAACTCTATTTTGTAAGCTACATCTACTGGTATTTCAAAATAGTTTTGATTAACAACTTTGTCGTCTCCGGCATTTGTTCTGCCGCCTTTCATAGTAAAAAATAATCCGGGACGAAGATAAAAATCGTCAAATAACTCGAAATCTACGGTGGCACCAAGGTTTACGCCGAATTTAACCTTTTTGTACTCAGGCCACGAGCCCAAATGTTTGGCAAGGTTCATTCCGCCGCGAAGACAAACGTCTTGTGCCGATGCTGCGGACATTGTTATTGCAATTACTGCAAAAAGTGCTAATAACTTTTTCATTATAAATTATATGTGTTTAGAAATTAAAACCAACTGAAATCATCCAAACGTGGTTTGTCTCTTTGAGATTATCTTTGCTAGCGGGAAGTTCGGCGTCAACCTTGGTAAGGCTCATATCGTAGTTTACACCAGCATAAACTTTTTTGGCTATCTGAGCTCCGATACCCATTTGCAAACCAAAGTCGAAACGTTTGCAATTCATATCTCCATCTCCATTGTCGAAAACTTTAGAATCCTTGCATTTACCGCCAAGACCGTATGCTAAAAAAGGTCCGATGTGGGCGTCAAGACCAAGTACTGCAAGGTCTAACAATTTGTATTTAACATTAACAGGAACTTCAAGGTAGTTCATATTGGCGTCTCCTTTTGCAGAGAAATCAAACATAGAAGCTCCAGGAACAGTCATTGTTTCACCGTCGAGAGAGAAACCTTTCTGAGTGAAATACAAACCTGGTTCAATAGCAAATCCACCGATGAGGTCGATGTTGTAAACAGCTCCGATGTGGAAACCTGTCTTGTTTTCTGCCTTGAGAAACGGATCGTCTTTGGCGTCTTTACCAATGTTGTTGAAATTGATTCCTGCACGGAGACCTAACTGAGCGTAGGTAGATGTAGCGCCCAAAACTACGAGGGCGATAATTGCTAATAATTTTTTCATTGCTTATAAATTTTAAAATTAGTCATTAGTTACAGTGCGCAAATGTAAAAACTTTTTTTGTAAATTTGATATCGGCAGCCAAAATAAACATTAATTTTGCACTATTATGGAATCTGCTCAGGAACAGCAATACAAAAAGATGATGCTCACACCGGTGTCGAGGCTGATACCCTCATTGGCGTGGCCTACGGTGCTAAGCATGATGACCTCGGCGGTGTACAACACTGCCGACACCTGGTTTGTATCGCACCTTGGCGACAGTGCCACCGGAGCCACCGGCGTGTGCCTGCCCGTGGTGGCAATGATTCAGGCAGTGGGTTTCTGGATAGGCATGGGCGCGGGCAGCAACATTTCGCGTTTTCTGGGTCAGAGGAAAAACCGCGACGCCGACGTGGTGGCAAGCTCAGCCACTCTCGCCGCCATAATTGCGGGACTTATGCTTTCGGCTCTTGGCCTGTGCTTCAACCGTGGCATAATGGAGAGCCTCGGCTCCACTCCCACTATGCTGCCCTACGCCAAGGAATATTCGAGGATAATATTCATCGGTGCGCCGTTCTCGTGCCTCTCGTTTGTGTTCAACAATCTGCTCAGGTCGCAGGGCAAGTCGTTTTTTGCTATGACCGGCATAGTGTCGGGAGCGGTGCTCAACATTTTTCTGGATCCGATTTTCATCTTCTATATGGATATGGGCATTTCGGGCGCGGCGCTCTCCACCGTGCTGTGCCAGGTGATAAGCACCTGCGTGATGCTCTATGCGCTTATCGGCAAAAAAAGCATGGTGCGTCTGGGCAAAGGCGCAGTGTCGCGGCGGATTGAAACATACACGCTCATACTCTCCACGGGACTTCCGTCGCTATTCCGCCAGGGATGCAGCGCGGCAGCCACCATTCTCCTCAACCGTGCCGGAGGCGTATACGGCGACGCAGCTGTGGCGGCAATGTCGGTGGTGGGTCGTGTAAATTGGCTTGTGGGTTCGCTCGTGGCTGGTTTCGGACAAGGTTTCCAGCCTGTTTGCGGATTTGCTCACGGCGCGGGCAACTATGCGAGAGTGCGCAAAAGCTACTTTTTTTCGCTCGGAGTATGCACAGCCATATTGATCACCGGAGCAGTGTCGTGCTGGATTTTTGCCGAGGAGATTATTTCGATGTTCAAGACCGAGAGTCACCTGGTGGTGGAAATAGGCAGCACCGCACTGAGGTTTCTCTGTTTCTCAATGCCGTTTAGCGCGTTGGTGATACTCGCCAACATGCTGCTGCAGACCACCGGCGAAAGATTCTGGGCTTCGGTAACTTCCATTTCGCGACAAGGAATGTTTTTTATTCCGCTGATACTTATTCTTCCGCATTTTCTCGGAATTACCGGCGTGGAAGTGTGCCAGGCGGTGTCCGACTTTCTTTCCGCCATCCTTTGCAGCGCTGTCACCTGGCGTTTTTTCCGAAAATTAGGAAAATAATTGAAAATAAAAGAAAAAGAGCGTTAAGCGAAATACGTATTTCAAAAAATTTCTTATATTTGCAATATTCAAACTTGATAAAAACCATACGATGCGAATACTACTATTAACCATAATACTATTAACCGCCGTTGTTAACCATTGCAAAGGACAATTTGAAAATGTTTACACCTATTACCGTAGCGATGAGGAACAACGGATCACTGCGCAATTATATACCATCGACCCAAGAAACAAACAATTGTGGCTCAACACGTTGATGGAAGCCGAAAAGGCTCTTGAAAACGAAAAAGACATTGACAAAAAAACAGGTTCAATTTCGCGTCTTTACCAACTTTACGACATCATTGAGGACGAAAACGGCAGAAACCGTTGCCTCGAAAAAATGACTCAGCTTGCCCAAAATACCACCAACAACGATGTCTACGTTCGCTCTATTATAATGCAGGCATACAGCAAGATACAGCACAACAGAATAGATCAAGCCATTACCCTTTATCAAAAAGCCATCAAAGAATTAGAACAACAAAATGCATATCGTCAACTTGCCAAGCTTCATTGTTTTGCTGCGTTTACCTACGATTACGCTCACAACGAAGTACTTACCATTCGTAATATACTCAATGCCATTAGCATAGTAAAAAACGATTACACCGAAGACCCTCTACTCAATAGCGAAGTGTTTCTCAACGCTGCCATTACATTCTACAAAGAAGGAGATTACCCCAAGGCAGAAACATATAGTTCGGAAGCACTGACAATTTTAACCGACGAAAAATATGCAGACAACAAATTGTATATCAATTATTTAAACACTGCATACATAGTATCAGCCGACATAAAACGCACCACTGAAAAATACGACGATGCCATTACACTATACAATAAAGGTATCGAAGGGTTCAACAAAGCGATTAAAGATTCTTCGGCAATCAATTCGTACAAATATCTCAGCGATGGATACAATGGTCTTGGAATCACCTATCAAAAGAAAGAAATGTACGACGAAGCC
>JAGCNK010000105.1 GCA_017645985.1 Bacteroidales bacterium
ACGCAAAGAGCGCGAGGGACTTATGTGTCCGCTCTACAAAGTGGAGACAATCGGCGAAAAAGCCAAACCGTTGGAACTCGTCACCTCGTTTCTCATCACCTTTATTATTAGTTACAAATTGGTGGCTGTGATATTCAATTATAGCGAGTTCTCGGCCAACGCGCAAGAGTTTCTGCTCTCGTCGCGCGGCAGTTGGGGCGGAGGTATCATCTGCGGATTAATTGCTGCCGCATACACTTGGTACGACAAAGATAAAAACAAATTAGCAAAGCCTAAAACCGTGATAGTTAAGCAAATGCCTCACCAATTGGCAGGAAATCTCTTGGTAGTGGCAGGCATTTTCGGTATACTCGGCGCCAAAATATTCCACAACTTAGAAAACTTCGACCGTTTTCTTGCCGACCCCATAGGCGAGCTGTTCTCGTTCAGCGGTCTCACATTCTTCGGCGGATTGATAGTGGGCGGTACAGCCGGTGCGCTCTACCTCAAAAAAAACAACATCAGCTCGTTTCACACTCTCGACTGCGCATCGCCTTGCATTGCAATGGGTTACGCCTTAGGACGAGTTGGCTGCGAAATTTCCGGCGACGGCTGCTGGGGCGTGGTAAACAACAATCCCTGTCCGAGCTGGTTGCCCGAATGGGCTTGGAGCTACAAGTTTCCGCACAACGTTATAAATCAAGGTGTTCCAATTGAGGATTGCGGCGGAAGTCATTGCCACGTGCTTGCCGATGGAGTGTATCCCACTTCGCTTTACGAAACACTTATGATGCTGATAATTTTTGGTATATTAATGATTATCAGAAAGAAAATAAATTTCCCCGGAATGTTGTTCGGCATTTACCTAACATTACAAGGCATTGAACGTCTCTTGATAGAGTCGATAAGGGTAAACAACAAATTCAACCTCTTTGGCATCGAAGTCACTCAGGCTCAGATAATTGCCACCTGTCTGATAATAGCGGGACTCACCATCGTGTTCCTCACCTGGAAATTCCGCGACAAAATCAAAGAAATAACACGTCCCGTTGAGCAGATTCCCGACGTAAAAGCCGAGATAATCGAAAAGAAGTAATATGAAGACCGCTGTTGTCATACTTAATTATAACGGTGAAAAACTTCTTAGGCAATATCTGCCTTCGGTGATAAAATATGCGCAAAATGCCGAATGTGAGATAGTTGTGGCAGACAATCACAGCTCCGACAATTCGTTGAAAGTGCTTGCCGAAGAGTTTCCGCAGGTTAGGGTAATAACCCTTGATCAGAACTACGGCTTTGCCCAGGGCTACAACCTTGCGTTAAAGCAAATCAACAGCGACTATTACATACTGTGCAACAACGACATAGAACTGCGTTCCGACGCCGTGTCGCCCCTGATACACCTTTTGGAATCAAAACCAAACGCCGCCGCGGCAATGCCCAAGATAAAATCGCTGCGCAACCCCGAAATGTTTGAATACGCAGGAGCGGCGGGCGGATTTATCGACCGTTACGGCTATCCATTCTGCCGAGGACGCATTCTCGACAATGTGGAAACCGACCACCATCAATACGACACAGTAAAAAACAACCAGATATTTTGGGCAACAGGCGCGTTCATAGCAGTGAGAGCATCGGTTTTCAACAGTTTGGGCGGATTCGACAGTTCGTTTTTTGCCCATATGGAAGAGATTGACCTCTGCTGGCGCATCAAAAACTTAGGAATGGACATACTATACTGTCCCGAAGCTGAAGCATACCACCTCGGCGGCGCCACATTGCAGCAAGGCAGTCCGCAAAAACTCTATCTCAACTACCGCAACTGCCTGAAAATGATGTACCAAAATCTTCCGCCCAAACGCCTTGTACCCACGCTCTGGATCAGGATGATAATGGACGGAGCATCGGCGGCGGTGTATATGTGCAAACTGCAGTTCAAATCATTCTTTGCTGTTTTGAAGGCACACCTGGCATTCTATGCGTCGCTGCCAAAACTCATCGCCCAACGCAAAATACTCAAAAAAACTGCAAAAAAATATTACCACAACGAAATATTCAACGGCAGCATAGTCTACCGCAGCATAATAAAAAAACAGAAAATATTTTTTGAATTTTAAAACAGAGGAGCAAAGTGTCAAACAAAGTAGTAATAATTCCTACATACAAGGAAAAAGAAAACATCGAAAACATAATAAGGGTGGTGTTTAACCTGCCTGAACCATTCGACATACTCATTATCGACGACAACTCGCCCGACGGCACGGCCGATATTGTCAAAAATCTAATCAAAGAGTTTCCAGAACGCCTCCACATCATAGAGCGCAGCGGCAAACTCGGTCTCGGCACTGCCTACATCACTGGTTTCAAATGGAGCTTGGAGCACGGCTACGACTATATTTTTGAAATGGATGCCGATTTTTCGCATCCGCCCGAGGATTTGATCAACCTCTACAACGCCTGCCACACCGACGGATTCGACATGTCGATAGGCAGCCGCTATATCTCAGGAGTCAACGTGGTAAACTGGCCTATGGGCAGAATTATGATGTCGTACTACGGCTCTATGTATGTACGCATCGTCACACGTATGAAGATAATGGACACCACTGCCGGATTTGTATGCTACACACGCAAAGTACTGGAAGCCATCGATTTAGACAAAATCAAAATGAAAGGCTACGGTTTTCAGATAGAGATGAAGTTCACCGCCTGGAAAAAGAAATTCAAAATCAAGGAAGTGCCCATCATCTTCACCGACCGCAAGCAGGGCACATCCAAGATGAGCGGAGGCATATTTGGCGAGGCAGTCTGGGGCGTGCTCAAAATGAAGATAGCCAGCTGGTTTAAGAAATACTAACCGATGGATAAGAAAGCCCTCAGAGCCGAAATACGCCGCCGAAAATCGCAATATTCCACCGAAGAGCTGCGCCAAAAATCGCAAAAAATCTGCGAATGGATTCTCGACGACGGCGTGTTTTGGGCATCGCATTATATCCTGCTTTACAGTCCGCTGCCCGACGAGGTAGACGTTTCATCCCTAATATCCGCCGCACACAACGCTGGCAAAACGGTCATTCTTCCCGTTGTAGACGGTGAAAACCTTGTTTTAAAGCGATTCAACAGCTTTGCCGAAATGACCACAGGCGCGTTCTCCATCGCCGAGCCCACAGGCGAAATATTCCCCGTTTCCGATTACCACAAGATAGACCTTGCCATCATCCCCGGCATGTCGTTCGACCCCTTCCGCCACCGCCTTGGCCGCGGCAAAGGCTTTTACGACCGTCTCCTCCCCCACCTATACAACGCCTACAAGATGGGAGTTTGCTTTGATTTCCAGTACCTCGACCATATTCCAAGCGAGGAGTGGGATGTGGTGATGGACGAGGTGGTGGAATAATAAAGATAACCTCAACCAAAACCACTACCTTTACCCCCAGTTTTGGTTGAGGTTACTAAAACAACATCAACCAAAACCACTATATTTACCCCCTATTTTGGTTGAGGTTATTAAAATTATTATTATATTTGCAGAAAAAAAATAAAAATAAACTACTATGAATGAACTAATAGGACGATGTGATGAAATAGAAAGACTTAAATAAAGCAACAAATTATCTCTCGCACAAAACATAGATTACCTATGTTTCTCAAAAAAAGGTATGCTGAAAATTGAGTTCGACGAACTATTCAACACCCTATTTACAAATTCCGAAAAATACATCCTGATAGCCAAAGCGCTATCAGAAAAAAAGTCGGGGCTAACACGGCAAGAAATCATACAAAAAACCAAAATCCAAGGCAGCACACTCACAAAAATGCTCAGCAACCTCGAAAAATGTGATTTTAACACCACTAATAAACGCATGGCAAGGATTAGCTTTCGAGCTGATTTGTCTCACACATTTAGACCAAATAAAAAATGCTCTTGGAATATCAGGGATTGCCACAAAATCAACAGTTTGGCGTAACAAAGATATGCAAATAGACCTTATCATCGACCGAGCAGACAGAATCATAAATCTTTGTGAAATAAAGTTCTCGATAGAAAAATATTCAATTACAAAAGAATATGCAGAAAAATTAAGAGAAAGAATGTCTTATTTCAGAGAGGCAGTCAGAACAAAAAAATCGTTAATCAACACATTTATAACTACATACGGAATACTGCAAAACAAAAATTCAGCAATCTGTCAAAGCGAAGTAACTATGGATAGGTTATTCTCATAATAGTTACCCCCGAAATGTGCAAAAAATCAATAAAAGTTACCCCCGAAATGTGCAAAAAATCAACAAATGTTACCCCCGAAATGTGCATTAACAAAAAGAAGTATTCGGCACACAGGATCTTAGCAGCATCTACAGAGGTCACATAATCGAGCACATAGTAGGACAAGAACTTTTATCCCAAAAAACATCAATGATGGCAAAACCTTTATTCTGGATATCTGAAAAAAAAGATTCATCAAGTGAATTAGACTATCTTGAAATTATCAATGGAGAAATGACTCCAATAGAGGTAAAATCTGGACCAACAGGTCATTTAAAATCACTGCATATTTTTATGGATAAATACAAAGGAGACACAGCCATCAGACTATACGCAGGTGAGTTCAGACCGGATATCGCCAAAACACCAAGCGGAAAGGAATATAGGCTAATAAACATTCCATACTACCTTGCAGGTAATATAAGTAATTGTTTGCAATAAACACAAAACTATCATACAATAAGACGTTTATAATTATAACTCACAAAATATAAAAAAATGCCCGCCGCAGGATTCTGCGGCGGGCAAATTTTTAAGATAATATATCGCTAAATGATATATGCAGGTTCATTACTTGTTGAGAACGGCACGAACTGAGTAACCATTGAAACGTTCAATATCGCTTTTTGCAGTACCAGTTTCATCAATTGTAATAGCTACTCCGTGGTTAGGATCTGAACCACCTAGTTCCTTAGCCCAATATGTGCCATCGGGAATAAAAATCCAAGGATCTTTGGGGTCTTTAACAATAGGATTACCATCTTTATCCTTTTTAACCTCTTCTTTACCTTCTTTTGTTTCAGTTTCATAAACATCTTCGGTAAGATAATCCTTCAATTCTGCTCTGTTATCGTTCTTCTTAAAGATGTACCAACCTTTTACTTTATAGTTTTGGAAGTCTTCTTCTCTTCTTTGAACTACATTAGCATCTGTAAATAGTTCTTCATATTGAACGGCATAAGGAACACTCCACTTATAGCCTGTAGCGAAAGCGGGATCGTCATCATCTGCCCATTCACCATAAGAGTCAAAATAACCATAAGGAAAGTCGTTTTCAGGATCAACCACCATAATAGGATTGCCGTTTCCATCCTTCAAAACATTACCTTCAGAGTCTTTTTTCTCTATAAACTTTTGGAATTTTGCTCCATAATCTGAGCTATAACAATACTTAGTCAAATTGAATTTTGTACCAAACTTGTAATTATCCCAAGTGTATTTATCTTTGGGAGAATTCTCGCCCCAAGCGTAGAGGTTGCCGAGTTGTTGAAGACCTGCGGCTCCTAAGTTGAGAGTTGTCCATTGAGTACCAGATGACAATTCGAAGTCTACAAGTTCTCTTTCCTTCCACACTGCGAAGATGGTATCCTGTTTAGCGGCCTCGTAAAACATTTCTACCTCAACATCGCCATATTTCTTCTTGAATGTAGAAGTGATAGGTGCACCATCATAAGCAGTAGACCAACCAGCAAAATACTTAGTGTCACCTAAAACTGCGTACTGCTCCTCTGTAAGTTCAGGCCAAAAACCCTTATCCTTAATATAATCTTTGGTGATAGGAGTAAGCTCTGTAATTTCTACGGTTTTGAGCACTGTACTATTCTTGTGATAAACATGTTCCTTATCATCTTTATCTTTCTCTTTGAGAGGCTTGTCGTTCAAAGAGAAAACGATAGTAGCCGGAACAACTTTAACACTGCAGGAAACGGTCTTGCCCTCAGGAGTTGTACCTGTGATAGTAGCAGTACCTACTTTAACAGCGGTAACCGAACCAGAGCCGTTAACTGCAGCAATAGAACCATCGCTTGACACCCAGTTGATAGCTTGTGCTGTTGCTTCAGCAGGTTCAATTTTGATAGAGAGTTGTTTTGAATCACCAACTCTGAGTTCAAGACTTGCGTCAGATGAGAAAGACGATACAGGGATGATCTCGGGATCTTCGAAATCGTCGTCATCGCACGCAGCAAAAGGCAGAGCCAAAGATGCTGTCAATAACAGCGGTAAATATCTAAATTTCATAATAATTATCAATTTTTACGTTAGAAAAAATTTACTATTTGTAAGCCTCGTTCTGCTCAAGAAGAGGGTTACGGGAAATCTCGTCCTGAGGAATAGGCATAAGCATACGATTAGGATCAAATTCCTTAGCACGGTTAACGTGAGGATTGTCGGGATCTGAGTTAGGATTCTGGTTCATAGCGTAGCTTACGTCGAGGTGGTCCTTAATAAAGCCAAGACGAACAAGAGCAGGACACAAGCACCATTCAGCGTTGAACTCTTTACGATACTCAGTACCAATAGCAACTACCCAATCATCAGATGTGAACGCTTTATTGTTAGCAATCTTATTCTCAGGAGTAGTACCTTTAGCATAATCTGAGTAATATTGCTCAGCTCTAGGATGGTCGTTTCCTTTTTCCAAGAAAGTAAGAGGATATTGAGTCATAACCTTAGCTGCGCGGTCGGCTCCAGCTTTGCCAGACTGATTGTATTTAAAGATGTAGTAATCTACATACTTTTTGTCCTGTCCTTTGAGTTCTTTTTCACGATCACCGAAAGCACGGTCACGAACCCTGTCGATAGCAGCCCAGCCTTTAGCTGCGTCATTGGTACGGAAGCAGCATTCAGCATAGTTGAGAAGAACGTTGGAGAAACGCATATAGTAGATGTTTGCGTGGGGCTGATTGCAGCTCCAAGAGAGGGGCTCGCGCCAATATTTCATCGACCATACGCAAGGAGCCATACCAGACTCTTCTTTGAACTGGTAGTGTGTAGCAAGGGGGCTTGTGATAGTGTCGAATACGAAGGGGTTCTGACCGTAGCAGTAATCAGAAACTGCATCGGGATAATCAGCACGCAATTTGTCAACAGGACCAACGCAAGCAGAAGCATCGCGACGACGGTCGCCTTTCTCGTAGCAGAGATACCATTCCCAAGAGAGGAACAATGTACCCCAGCCACCAGTAGCCTTACATCCGGTGTACCATTTCAAGTGCATAAATGAACCATATTCGCCGTTGGCGTAAGAATCACGCTCGTCGAGAACCTCAGCCCAAATAGTTTCCTTGTTCCAGAACGTAGTGTTGGGTTCGTAAAGAAGTGAGAAAGAGGGAAGAAGGTCGTAGGTTTTGCTTTCGATAATCTCTTCGTAGATTTTCTTAGCCTCTGCGTAAAGAGCAGGCTCGTTGCAGCGAACAGCTTTCCACATATAAGAGTCAGCAAGGTAAGCAAGAGCCATACCCTTGGTAGCACGACCGTATTCTTTGTTTCTAGGCTCCCATTGGAGGTCGGCTGCGGCAGCTTTCAAGTCATCGATAATGAAGTCCCACATAGCGGCATCAGATTCAGCCTTTGCCTTTTCAGGAACCTCTAAGTAAGTTTCGCCAGTACCAAGCATCGGCACACGACCGAATGCCTGAGCCAACCAGTGATAGAAGAATCCGCGGAGTGCGCGAGCCTCGGCGGTAAGATTTGTCTTGGTTTTTTCCGAGATTTCTGTTGATTCTTCAAGCACTTGCAAATAGTCGTTGCAGCGGCTGATAGCGTGATAAACGTGATTCCAAGCCTGGCCTAACTCAGGGCTGTTGGGTCCCCAGTTCTGCACAGTCCAGTCAACGTCCCAACCAGTGGCCTGTGTGTCCATTGTGGGATGGCATCCGAGAAACAGGTTGGGTTTCAAGCCCCAGTCACCTGCCTGCGAAGAAGGAAGCATCATTTTGTAGCAGCCAAAAATACCGTTCTCAGCCTCTTGGTCAGAAGTTCCCATAAAATCAGATGGAAGAATATCAGGGTATTCAACCTCCAAGAAGTCCTCTTTACAAGAGTTAACGCTTAACAACAGCGACGCTCCTGCTACTAAACTTAAAAATTTTGATATATTTCTCATAATTGAATATTCTTAATCATTAACAAATTAGAAAGATAAGCTTAAACCAAACTGGTATGTTCTAGGAACAGGGTAACGGCCGGTATCCAAACCAGTGAACAATACGTTTGCGATACCACATTCAGGATCGCCGTACTTGTTGTACTTAGAGAAGCAAGCGAGGTTCTGGATAGAGAAGTAAACTCTTGCGTTGGTCATACGGAGGTGCGAGATGAGCTCCTTGTTGAATGTGTAACCGATCTGGATGTTGTTAAGCTTGAAGTAGTCGGCTTTCTTAACCCACATGTCGCTACCGCGCAGGTTGCGGGCGCCGTCGTCTTTAGAAAGCTTAGAAAGTGTGCCGTTGGGATTTGTTTCAGCGTCCCAGATGTCGTCGTAGCTGTCCTTAAGGATGTTACAGAAAGTCTGGTCGTCAGAGTAGAATACGTTGCTCAAACGCATAGCCGAGTAAGAGTAGAGTTTCTGACCTGCAACGCCGTAGCCGTAGAGGCTGAAGTCCCAGTTCTTGTAGTTAACTGCGATGTTGATACCGTAGTTGAATTTCGGGAAGCCGTTGCCGAGGATCTGCTGGTCGTCGGAAGTGATCTTGCCGTCAGGAATGGGGTTGCCGTTCTCGTCGAATTTACCAGCAATATCTTCGTACATATAGTCGCCAACTTTAGCAGTACCGTCGCCAAGGTAAGCGTCCTCGTAGTGTCCGTCTTTCTTTATGTGGTTAGGAGCGTCTTCACCCCATGCAGCTTTGTTGAGTTCGTCGAGCTGTTCCTGAGACTTGATGATGCCGATAACTTTGTAACCGTAGAACGAACCTACAGCCTCACCCTCGCGGCTCATAGAGTGACGGTTCCAGTAGAAACCTTTGGGGTCGCCAAGAGCGCCGGTGAATGTACCGTCTTCGAAGAATGTGCCTGCAGCAGGAGCTTCGTTAGCCTCTTTTGCAATATCCTGACCAAGTTTCTTGATTTCGTTTTTCAAAGAAGATCCAGTGAGAGTTACGTTTAAGTTCCAATCACCGATGTTCTTGATCCAGCTAGCTTGAATTTCGAAACCTTTGTTCTGGATTTCACCGTAGTTGGTGTAAATTTCTGTGTTACCAGAAGAAGGACGGATAGTACGGTCAAGAAGAAGGTCTTTAGATGTACGGATGAAGTAGTCGAATACGAAGTTGAACTGACCGTTGTAAAGACCGAGGTCGAGACCGATGTTGGTCTGCTCGTTGGTCTCCCATTTGAGGTCGGTATCAGCCAAACGGAAAGAGTAACCAGTGTGGAGCTCACCAGCACCATCAGGCTGATAGAAACTATACTTTTCACCAGCGTTGAGGCTTGCAACAGCCTTGTTGGTAGCGCCACCCGAGTTACCAGTCTGACCCCAACCTAAACGGAGTTTCAAGTTAGAGATAACTTCATTGCCTTTGAGGAAGTCTTCCTCAGAAATTCTCCAAGCCAAAGCTGCTGACGGGAAAAAGCCCCAGCGGTTGCCTTCGCCGAAGTTAGAAGAACCGTCACGACGGATAGTACCAGTGAGGATATATTTGTCGTAAAGGCTGAATACCAAACGACCGTAGTAAGAAATGTTTCTTGTTTCAAGGTTCAAAGCACCTGCAGTTTGTTTAGAGTCAACGTTACGAGTCAAACCGATAGAACGGATGTTGTCGTTAGCGAAGTCTTTAGCAGAGTTGTTCAACCAAGCACCCCAAGTCTGGCTTGCGCTCTGACCGATCATAGCCTGGATGTTCATAATATCGTTCTTCCACTGATAGTTGAAGTAGTTTTCGATAGAAATTGTGTTAGACTGGCTCTGATTGAGCGAGAAATTGTAGTCTAAGTCAGTTTCGCTACGGTTTGTCTTGAAGTAGTTGCCGTCAGCACCTTTGTTCCAGCGCTCTTCCTGACCAGAGAAGTTGTCAGAACCGTTGGTAGAGTAGTTGTAAGCAACAATAGTCTTGAAAGTAAGACCTTTTACAATATTAACCTGCATATATGCGCTAGAGAGGATGCGGTTGCTGTAGTTGTTGCCAGCACGCTGCATCTGAATAGCGTAGGGGTTGTCGAGGATAGCTGTGATACAGTCGCTTGCGTGGTCGCCGTGGAGTACACCACCGAAAGTACCATCAGGGTTCTCGGTGTTGGGGCTGATGTGGTTGCCGTTTTCAACGTAGTCCATTGTGGGGCACATGAATGCCAAGTCGCGCAAAGAACAGAGGTTACCGTTGTTACCAATCTTAACGTTGCTACCGGTGCTCTCAGAGTGGATGAAGTTAACATCACCACCTACTTCGAGGAAGTCTGCAACTTTGGTTTTAATATTAGCGCGAGCAGTAAGTCTCTTATATTTGGTATTAACGATAATACCTTTGTTGTCTAACCAACCGAGAGAGAACTGGCTCTGGGTCTTGTCTGTACCACCTGCAACAGAGAGGTTGTAAGATTGACGGAGACTTGTCTCTGTGAGAGCGTCCTGCCAGTCGATATCACGACGGTGTCCGTCGTACTGCTTTTTCCAGATGTCGTTTACGATAGCCTGATTAGCTTTATCTTCAGTACCGTTGTCGTTGAGAAGAGCTTTGCGATACATTTGAGCATAAGTGTCAACGTCGAGAACGTCGAGCTTGCGAGCTACAGTCTGAATGCCGAGGTCGGCTGTGAAGTCGATACGTGTAGCGCCTTTAGTACCGTGTTTGGTAGTAATCATAATAACGCCGTTAGCACCAGCCGATCCGTAGATAGCTGTAGCCGAAGCGTCTTTCAAAACCTCCATACGCTCGATATCAGAGGGGTTGAGGAACGAAGCGTCGGTACCAACCTGTACACCGTCTACAACGTAGAGAGGCGAGGCGTTACCGTTGATCGTCGCAACACCACGGATACGAACCTGAGATTTGCTGTCAGGAGAACCGTCTTGCTGGGTTACCATAACGCCGGCGGCTGCACCTTGCAAGCCTTGGTTAACGTTCTGGGGAGCGCGTTTCATCATGTCTTTTGTGTCAACTGATGCAACAGAACCAGAAACGTCTGATTTCTTCATTGTACCGTAACCTACAACGACAACTTGTTCGAGAGTTTTGTCGTCGGTGTCGAGGTAAACAGGAAGAGTGGATTTTCCATTAACGAATACTGTGTTGGTAACGTATCCGATGTAGGAAAAAGTTAATGATGCATCACCAGGAACACTGATAGAATAGTTACCGTCAATGTCGGTGATGGTTCCGTTCTGTGTTCCCGTCTGTACAACGGTAACACCTACTAAAGGCTCGTTTGTAGAGGCATCGAGCACCTTACCGGAAACTTTGGTGTTCTGAGCACTCAGAGCAAATGGGAACAATAATATTAAAAGTCCCAATAAGAAAAACTGTCTCATAAAAAATACATTAATTCAGTTAATAAAATGAATCGATTTAAGTTTTTCGGATTTTAAGGCAATTTATGCCGAGGTATCCTAACCTCATTGGTTTGTTTCATTTTCTACTATCTGTCTTCTATGTCATAATTATTAAATTTGTTTTGGTTATATATTAATTGTCTGTAAATATTTCAAGGTAAATAGCGCATCAGACCTTAATGTCCACTTACAAACGTAAAGAAATCGTTTAGATATTTTAACACATGGGTGTATCATTTGTCTTAGGTTTTGTAACAAATAGTTTAGATTTTGGAATTTTTAAAGAGTTTTTTAGATTTTGTAACACAAAAGCACAAAATCTAAACACCAAAAGCGAATATTTTAATTGGTAAATGTGAAAAAAACTAAATTATTATCCACCTTCATGTGCAGTTTATACACCAATTGTTAACTAAAAATAAAAAACAAATACCGGCGAGGAGTAAAAAAAATACCCTCACGAAAAAAGTAAAAGGATTTGTATCAAGACTAATAAATAAAAGGAGTAAAAA
>JAGCNK010000106.1 GCA_017645985.1 Bacteroidales bacterium
ATCAGAAACTCCTCTAACACTGGGGCGGTGTCGGGCTTTTGGTGGCTTTTGATATTGGATGCCGAGGCAAAGAAACGTTTCAACCATTCAAACGTGATGGGGTTGTACACCATATATTCGCTCTCGCCGTTGCTAAGCTTGCCCATTGTAGCACCTGTGCCGAACGGAACACGGTCGGAGACACGCGGCGAGGGGTAGACAGCGGCATCGTTGATTTCGCCATACCGTCCGCGGGTGATAATCTTTTCGAGAAAATAGAAATCCTCGCCTGCCTGACGCCTGTTCATTCCTCCTTCGGCAGCGTATACCCAAGCCCTTACCGCAAACGCCGACCCTATGGTGTGGTATGCGTGCGGAAAATTAATATACCGCTGAGCCTCAACAAAATATCGTAGATAAAGTTCGTATTTGGCAATGGCACGGTACGACGACTGAGGATATTCTGTGCCTTGAATCGGATGTTCAAAATATATCGACACGCCCTCTTTCTTGGGGGTGGAGATAAAATAGTTTTCGATAATTTTGAGATAGTCGGGATTGCAAGTGCTGTCGGCATCAAAATTCACAATCACACCGTCGGGACGCTCAAGACTATCGAAACGCCTTACCGCCTCGTCCATACCTATCTTGCGGGCAAAACCCACTCCGGCGTGTTTCTTGGGCAGATTTGGACGGTGGATGGTGTGGATGCGGATGTCGCTGCGGGTGTTTTGTGCCTTTATCTCCTCTACCTGGCTGATAGTGATGAGGTTTTGCTGCAATGCCGATTCGGGAGCAGCCTCCGACGAGTTTACCACTACGATAATCTCCACGGGAAACAGGGTAGGGGTGCAGCCGAGCAGCGAGAGGAGCGTAGGGCGGATGTCGGGTTCTTTGTAACTCGGAATCACCACAATGGTACGCAGTTCAGGCTCAGGCGGCTCTGCTATATGCGCAGGGTACACCTGAAAACGGCTGTAATATGTATCGAAACATTTCATCGGCACAAAAGTACAAAAAAAAGGCGGACAATTATTAGTCCGCCTTTCATTTATTAAAGTGTAGTTTTTTGGTTATTTGGTTGCGAGTGAATCCAAAGTGGTAGCGTTGCCGGCTTTGTTGTAACGGTTGTTGAGCGCGGTAAGGATTTCAGCAGTGATGTCGGCGCTCTTGTCGCCGTAGAGGAGCACGCCGCCCATATTGTTGCTGATGATGAAGCGGTATTTTTTTGTGGCGTTGTACTCGTTGACGTAAGATTGGATGCTGTCGTACACCATGCGTGTGATTTTAGCCTGGTCGTCGCTGAGTTCCATCATTTTTTCATCGCGCCACTGGAGCATTCTCTGCTGTTCGAGCTGGAGGTTCTGCTGAACTTCCTGAGCGCGGGTGGGGGTGATGAGGTTTTTCTTGTATTGGTTTTCCAAGTCCATAGCTTTGCGCTCGAGCGATTTCTGTTTTGTCTGCAACTCCTGCTCCAGCTGGTTCTGTTTAGCCATAAGCTGAGTGCTGAGGTCGTTGTACAAGTCGTATTTGTCCACGAGGCTGTCCATATTTACATAGGCTATGTCGTTGTTGGCTGTAGTGGTTGTAGTGCCGGTCTGAGTGCTGTTGTTGTTGGCGCAGCCCATAGCCATGAGTGCGAATGCGATTGCCAAAGTCTTGGCGGTGTAGCGGAAAATGTTTTTCATTGTGTTTATTAAATTATACTGTGTATACCGTTTAAAAATTTTCGGCAAATATAAATGAATAAAACGTAAACCATAAACTTTGACGTTAAATTTTGCTTTTTTTGGGGCGAAAACTTTTTTTTAAACCAACTATTGTGCTAATTTTGCAGCATAAATAATTACCATTACAAGAAAATTTTAACAAACATGGATCTTAAAGGTATTCTTACAATTGCCACATATCCTGGACTTTACAAACATGTGGCGCAAGCAGTTAACGGCATTATAGTAGAATCGGTGGCCGACGGAAACCGCACCATCGCCTTTGCTACAGCCAAAATCAGCGCACTCGAAGATATTTCGATATATACAACCGACGGCGACACAAGGCTTTCAGATGTTTATCGTAGTCTCTACAAGGTGCTCGACGGCAAACCCACTCCTTTTTCACCCAAGAAAGGCGCTGAGGCCGAGGTTAAAGAGCTGTTTGCCAAAGCTCTGCCCAACTACGATGTTGACCGCGTATACGTTTCTGATATGCGCCGTGCTTATTCATGGTACAACCTGCTGCTTTCAAAAGGCTTGGTAGACGACAAGGAGGAACAGCCCGAGGCCGCTCCCGAAGCTCCCGCAAAAGAAGAGGCTGCAAAAGCCGACGCACCCAAAGCTGAGGAGAACGCCGACGGTATGAAAACCCGCAAGCGCACCAAGAAAAAAGCCGCTTCGGACACCGCCAAGAAAGAAGAATAGTTTTGAAAAAGCTGTGCTCAAAAATATTGATTGTGTCATTGTCTGCCACCGTAGGCTTAGCCAAGGGGCAGACTTTTGTCTCTGTGTCGGACGGTTTGGACCAGTTGGACACGTGGACTCAGAGCGGTGCTGCCGGTTGGGAACAAAAATCTGGCGGCGACCTTCCCGATGGCGTGATATATTTTAACGACACAGTGTCTGTAAACAGTACCGAGTGCGCTTATCGTCCCATTTCAAACCTTTATCCCGAAACGGGAACGATCAAATGGCGTTTTTCGGTGGTTTGCAATTATGCCAACAATTCCACCACAAACTTTAAGATAACCCTTATGGCCAACGATTCGGTTGCCCGCAACGACAGCTATTCGGCTTTCGCTATCGGCACCGGATTGAAGACCGGAATCTATTCGCAGCTATGCCTGCTGCAATATCACGGCAAGGATTACGACATTCTTGCCACTACCAACATTTTGTTCGACAAGTCTGCCAACAACAAGGATTTGGAGGTGGTGCGCACAGCTTTGGGCGAATGGTCGATCAACGGTGAGGTAGTTTACGAGGAACCGTTGTCCAAAATGCACATTGCCAATTATTTGGCTGTGGAATACAAACATTCGGCGGCTAAGGCTCACGGCGCGTTTTTCGTGTCGCCACAGGAGCTGTCGTTTATGTACACTGGCAACACCATCGCAGCCAAATTTACTGGTGCGCAAATCACCGGCAAAGGCGTTGTAAGTGTGGCTGTTGACGGTCGTCTCGACCCTGTTTCAGCCTCCGCACCAGAAAATTACACTGTCAACAATGTCGTGCCCGATTCTCTCCATTTTCTGGGCAGCACGGTAGATTTGTTTTTCGACCCTAAGATATTCAACAAGACTCAGTTGACCTTGTCAGCCAAGAATATCAAACAGGCCGACGGCGAACCGTTGCCCGATTTTCAGACCACACTGCTGCTGCCGATGTATGGCGACATTGTGATCAATGAGATTATGTGCGACATCTCGCCCGAACCAGCCAACCTTCCGGTTGCCAAATATGTTGAGCTTTTTAATCCTACCGAATATGCTTTCAGCCTTAACAACTGCGCGTTTCTGGCTGGCGACTATCAGTTCGATTTTCCCGATATTGAAATAGGAGCGGGCGAATACCTGCTGATATGCCGTTCGGAGGGCTTTGAGCAGTATGCCAAAACCGTCACCAAGTTTGACGATTCTAAGCTCACCACCAAAAACAAGAAACTTATGCTTGTCAATCAATCAGGCTTAGTGGTTGACTCGCTTACATATACGCTTGAACTTTACAACGACAAGGCAAAGTCGTCGGGCGGATATTCGCTCGAACGCCGCGACCCTACCAACCGATTTATGGTGGAGGGCAACTGGACTGCCTCGATAGATGTTGCCGGCGGCACTCCCGGACGTGTCAACAGCACCAAGACTACAGTTTTGGACAACAAGCCGCCTGTGGTGCTGTCGTCCTCAGTGGTTGACAACAACACTTTGACGGTGGTTTTCTCAAAAAACATCATCGTGGACCAAGCCAAGTTTTTGCTGAACGGCAACACGCCCAAAGAGTGTAGTTCCGACCTCAAAACCGTTACCTTAAAATTTGCCGAGCCTCTGCGCGAAGGTGAGAACACTCTCAAAATCAAACCTTTGTCAGATCTGGCAGGCAACCTTTCAGCCGATACCGCCATCACATTCGCCTATCACCGTTTAAAATTGCAGAATGTATACGCGGCTAGCGGTTATCAGCTCAGCTTTGTGTTCAACAACGAATTGGCAAGCAATTGCGTTCCACGTCTTTACGCCGGCAACGCTCCTTACTCCACAATAGAGGTTAGGGGCAATACTGTTTTTGTGGGATTTGCCAAGAATTTTGCCGCCGACACAGAATTTAAGGTTTCGGCAGCGGGCATCAAGGATATCTATGGCAATGAGATAGATACGGTGTCGTCGTCGGTGGTTTATCACAACACGCAGCGTTTCGACATTCTTATTACCGAAGTTCTCTTTTATCCCCTTTCGGGACAAAAACGTTTTGTGGAATTGTACAACAATTCGGCCTATCCTGTGCCGCTAAATCAGTTTGTGATAGCTTATTACGACAATGCAGGCACTGAAAAACAGGCTGTAATACAAGGCGGATACGTGCTTGAACCCAAGCAGTATGCAGTAGTTACCGCCGACAGCGCCGACATTCAGGACAGATACAACTGTGGCGGACTGTTCGTGCAGGAGTCGAAACTTCCGGCATTTGACAATTCGCGCGGCAGCATAGTTTTGCGCAGTCCGTCGGGCGTAGCCATCGACTCTATGTCGTACAACCGTTCGGAATCTAATGTGTTGGAAATCAATGTTCAGGGCGTGTCGTTGGAGCGTGTAGGTTTCAAACCCAACTCTACCGACGTTTCAGCGTGGAAGTATGCTACTGCGGCATTCGGCTACGCCACACCGGGTCTGCCAAATTCTAACACCGAGACTCCGGCGTCTGAACTCACTAATGCAGTAACTATTGTAAACGAGCTGTTTACACCCGACGGCGACGGCTACAACGACGAGGTGGAGATTGTTCTTGATTTTGACACTCCCGACACCGCCGTGGATGTGAGCATCTACAATCAAAACGGTGTGCATATTTGCACACTCGCATCGCGAATCAACGTTGGCACTCACGCTAATTTCTTTTGGAACGGACTTTCCGATTCTGGCGACCGCTGCAAAACAGGCATTTACGTCATCTATGTAAAAACCATCTCGCCAAACGGCAAGACAGCGGTATATAAAAAGGTGTGCGTGCTGAATAGAAAATATTAGGTATGTCGCAATACATTCGCATAAACCCATCCGACAATGTTGCCGTTGCTTTAACGCCATTAAAATCAGGCACTAAAATAGACCTCAACGGCGGAATAATTCTCCAAAATGATATTCCCGCAGGACATAAATTTGCCCTTACAGATATTCCCGAAAGTGGAAACGTTATCAAATACGGTTTCCCAATCGGACACCTTATATGTAATGTGTCAGCAGGGTGTCATATCGACCATAATATCTTGAAAACCAATCTCGAAGACATTTCTTATTATACTTACACGCCTAATCTTGTGGAGATAAAACCGTCTGACTGTCAGCGTACTTTCTTGGGTTTCAAGCGAAACAACGGCTCGGTGGGCGTTAGAAATCAAATTTGGATAATTCCAACCGTGGGCTGTGTCAACGGCATTGCGCAAAAAATTACAGAGCGGTTTCGTGCCGAAATCTTAGGCAACGAAGGCAGTGTAGACGCAGTGGTGGCTTTTCCGCACAATTACGGATGTTCGCAACTTGGGTGCGACCACGAAAATACCCGCAAAATTATCCGCAATATGGTGCATCATCCCAATGCGGGAGGAGTGCTCTTGGTGGGTCTCGGCTGCGAAAACAATCAAATGTCAGCACTTAGGGAACTTATCGGCAAGGTAGATGATAACCGCATAAAAATGTTTGAGGCTCAGAAAGTTGAAGGCGACGAAGTGGATTATGGATTAAAACTTTTACGCGAAATTTTTGCCGTTTGCCGCAATGACGTCCGCACCGAAGTTCCCGTGTCGGAATTGCGTGTTGGGCTAAAATGCGGAGGCTCAGATGGTTTGTCGGGCATTACGGCAAATCCGCTGTTGGGAATGTTTAGCGATTGGATTGTGGCTCAGGGCGGAACAACTGTTTTAACCGAAGTGCCCGAAATGTTTGGCGCAGAAACAATTCTAATGAACCGCTGTGCCAACAAAGAAATCTTCAACAAAACCGTTGCCCTCATCAACGATTTTAAGCAATATTTTATCAACAACAATCAGCCGGTTTACGAAAATCCTTCGCCGGGCAACAAGGCGGGCGGCATTTCCACTCTTGAAGAAAAATCGCTCGGCTGCACCCAAAAATGCGGCAAAAGCACCGTCCGCGACGTTCTCAAATATGGCGAAACCATCACCAAATGCGGCCTCAACCTACTCTCTGCACCCGGCAACGACCTTGTGGCAGCCACTGCACTCGCCGCTTCGGGATGTCAATTAGTACTTTTTACTACGGGAAGAGGCACGCCGTTTGGAACGTTTGTCCCAACGATGAAAATCTCCACCAACACGCCTTTATTTTGCGCCAAACCGCAATGGATAGATTTTAATGCAGGCGTAATAGCCGAAGGCGAAGAGATGGAAAACGTTGCAAAACGGTTTGTAGAATACGTGATAAATGCAGCGAGCGGCACCCCTGTCAACAACGAAAAAAACGGCTATCGCGAGATTGCAATTTTTAAAACAGGCGTAACTTTATAAAACATTGCAACATACGCATCATCGGCAACCGAAAAGGATAAAATTATTAAAAAAAAATTTTTTTAATTCAAAAAACCGCCGTACATTTGCAAGCCAAAAAATACGAAAATATTTAAAGTAAAATGAAAGCAGGAATACATCCCGAATCATATCGTTTAGTGGTTTTTAAAGATATGAGCAACGACCACACTTTTATTACTAAAAGTTGTGCTAACA
The DNA here is from genome assembly GCA_017645985.1 of Bacteroidales bacterium. Lineage (GTDB taxonomy): Bacteria > Bacteroidota > Bacteroidia > Bacteroidales > UBA3824 > UBA3824. Next base: position 6,925 of record JAGCNK010000106.1, read on the forward strand.
CAAAGGACACCATCGAGTTAGACGGTGTTACCTATCCCTTGATCAAGGTGGAAATCTCTAACGCATCGCACCCGTTCTTCACTGGTAAGATGAAACTCGTTGACAGCACCGGACGTGTTGACAAGTTCAAAAAGAGATACGAAAAAACCTACACACAAAAAACCAATATGTAGTTTTTTACAAAAACTTAAAAGGCTCCGGGTTCTAACGCGCTTGGGGCTTTTTTTGTTTATTTTTATCTAAACACCTGCATCTATGAACATTATCATCTCCGACAACCTTCAAAAAAATTCAGATTTTCTGCCGCTGACATTCACCCGTCCTGCCGGAAACCTCCGTGTGGGCATTCTCACAATCGACGAAAAATGGGCTAAATATCTGCCCGAAGCGCAAATCTCGCTTCTGAGTGTCGACTATCTCAGAAACAAATTCGTGCCTATTTTTGAAGCCGACAACTATGTGATAGATTCCTCAATACTGCCCGACCACGATTTGGCAGAGGCTGTAAAAAGTTTGCAGAAGGGCGAAGGTTTGAGTGTAAACGGCGAAATCATTGCCGCACGCCTCGACGAAAGCGACACTATGCTTTTCTATTTCGACCGTTCGTCTATCAAGATAAATTGCAAGGAGATAGCGCAGGTATCGCGTCTCAACTACACTTGGGACATTTTTACGCTCAACGAACAGGAAATAGAAAAAGATTTTAAACTCATTACCGCAGGACGCAAGAGCCAAAAACTCAGCGACACCAACCGCATCCTCCAACCAGAACGCATATTTGTGGAAGAGGGTGTAAACGCAGAATTTTCAATTATCAACCCCGCCGGAGGATACGTATACCTCGGCAAAGAGAGCGAGGTGATGGAAAACGCTGTTATTCACGGTTCGCTTGCACTCTGCGAACATTCAGTAGTAAAAATTTCAGCAAAAATATACGGAGCCACCACTATGGGTCCCTACACCAAATGCGGCGGCGAGGTAAACAATGCCGTTATCTGGGGTTACTCAAACAAGGGTCACGACGGATTTCTCGGCAACTCTGTTCTCGGACAGTGGTGCAACCTCGGTGCCGACACCAACAATTCTAACCTTAAAAACAACTACGCCGAAGTGAAGGTGTGGAACTACGCAAAGCACCGTTTTATCAAAACAGGCTTGCAATTCTGCGGACTCATTATGGGCGACCACTCAAAAAGCAGTATCAACACAATGTTCAACACCGGCACAGTGGTAGGCGTAAGCAGCAACGTATTTGGAGCAGGGTTCCCCCGCAATTTCGTTCCCTCGTTTGCTTGGGGCGGCGCGGCAGGTTACGAAACTTACCCCTTTAAAAAGGCTATCGAAACAGCCGAACTTGTGATGAAACGCCGTCACGTGGAGTTGACCGACATCGACATCGACATACTCCAAAACGTATTCGACCGTACAGAACAATTTAGAGAAAACTTTTAAAAATCAACCGTTTAGATGAAAGAAGACAAAAAGTCGGGAAGAATTGGGATTGTGATGAACAGTCCCGACAGTATGACAACAATGATTCAGTTGCCCGACACCGACGCGCCGCTCGACATAGATTGGGATCAGACCATCGGCGAAAAGATTTACATTCTTCCATTGCGCAACAATACGCTTTTTCCACAGATAATTATGCCTATTCAGGCCGACCGCAAAAAATCTGTGGAACTCATCAAAAAGGCTTACCGCGAGGATTTGCTCATTGCCACCGTTACACAAAAAAATCCCGCCATCGACGAACCTACATACAACGATATGTACCGCATTGGCACTATCGTAAAAGTAATAAAATTTTATGAGTTGCCCGACGGAAGTATCACCTGTTTGATACATTCGTTGGAGCGTGTAAAACTCACCGGCGACCGTTCCGACGAGTTTCTCGCCGCTGCCTACAAGGTGGTTAACACTGTTTTCCCTAAAAAAGGCGACTCGGAATTTGATGCCCTCGTTACATCTATCAAGGATAAATCAGGTGAATTTGTATCGCAAAGCACCGAAATGCAGTCGGATGCCGTGTTTGCCATCAAAAACATCGCAAGCCCGGGATTCCTCATCAACTTTGTAGCGTCGAACATTCCGTTGGAAGCGTCCGACAAAATGAAACTGCTGTCGATTAACGACCTCAAAAAGCGTGGAATGGAATTGCTGAGCCTTCTTACCCTCGAACTCCAAAATTCAAACTCCGCGACGACATTCAAGACAAGGTTAAGCGCGAAATGGACAAGCAACAGCGCGACTATTTCCTCAACCAACAGATCAAGACCATTCAAAACGAACTTGGCGAAAACCCCAACGACGAAGAAATCAAAAACCTCGAAGCCAAAGCCGAAAAGAAAAAATGGCCCGAAGCCGCTGCCGAAGCATTCAAAAAGGAACTTGCTCGCCTAAAAACCGTGCATCCGCAATCGCCTGATTATTCTATTCAACTTACATATTTACAAACACTTGTAGACCTTCCTTGGAACGAATGTTCTGCCGACGATTTCGACATCAAAGAGGCACAAAAAATACTCGACTCCGACCACTACGGTCTCGAAAAAGTAAAGGAACG
>JAGCNK010000107.1 GCA_017645985.1 Bacteroidales bacterium
AAAAGGAGCCTTTTTGAGGCAAAAAAGCGAAAAAAACACTCTTTTTGTTACGAAAAATGCTTAACTCTCTCCGTTTTTGACCTAATACCTAAAACTTTAGATTTATTTAACTTTTTTTTGTTTATTTTTGCACCCGAAAAAGAAAAGATTTAGTTTGCGAAGGCAAAAACAGAATCAATTTTAATTAACATTTATTAATTAACAATTTCAGTAATACTAGTTTTTATTATGGGCAAAAAAAGATTATTGTTACTATTGTCGATGCTTATGTTTGTCTGCGCCACACTTCAAGCGCAAGACAAGACTGTAACCGGCAGGGTAACAGGAGACGACGGTAATCCCATCTTCGGTGCAACAATCGCCGTTAAGGGCACTACCATCGGCACCATCTCAGGTGAGAACGGTGCCTACACTATCAAAGTACCCGAGCGCGTGGCCAACGACTCGCTCGTATTCTCTTACATTGGCTATGCCGACCAGGTTCAGCCGATGGCTGGCCGCACCACTATCGACGTGGTGATGGAGCAGAGCAATATCGAAGTAGAAGAGGTTGTGGTAACAGCTTTGGGTATCTCCAAAAAAGAGAAGACTCTTGGCTATGCAGCCACCAAGGTAGATGCCGACGACATCACCGGCGCTAGAACTTCCAACGTGGCCGACGCTCTCGCTGGTAAGGTAGCCGGTGTGCATATTGCCGCCACATCAAGCAACCCTGGCGCACTTTCTAATATGATTATCCGCGGTTTTTCTTCAATCAACGGAAGCAACCAGCCTCTCTATGTGGTTGACGGTATTCCGATCGTTGACAAGAGCACCACTTCGGAGCAGGTAACTCTTGCTGCCGGCGGTATTTCAAACATCTCTGCCAACGACATCGAGTCGCTTACCATCTTGAAAGGCGCAGCTGCTACAGCACTATACGGCTCACGTGCAGCCAACGGCGTTGTGGTTATCACCACAAAGCAAGGTAAAAAAGGTAATGGCAAAAACTTCACAATCGAATACGATGGCAACGTGATGGCTCGTCAGGCTTCTTATTTCGCCGATTTGCAAAACGATTTCGGTCAGGGCTGGAACGGTCGTCAGACTTGGATTGAGAATGGTTCTTGGGGTCCCCGTATGGACGGCAGCATACAGCTTTACGGTCCTGTGTACAACGGTCAGCAGCTCTGGCACTATTACGATGCCAAAAAGACCAATATCTCTGACTTCTTGGAGACAGGCTGGTCGCAGTCGCACTCTCTTTCTATCAACGGCGTTTCGGACGACAGCAAGGTGAACTACTATCTGTCGTATTCGCTCAACCACGACAACGGCATTATGCCTGGCGAGAAAGATATTTACAACCGTCACGCTATCGCTTATAGAACTACTTATAAAGCCAACGACTGGTTGAAACTTTCTTCTTCTATCAACTTCTCTCGCTCCAAGACCGACGGTGTTGCCACAGGACAGGGCGTTACCGCTATCGATGGTCTCTATGAGCTTCCCCGCGATGTTAGTATCGTGGATATGAAGGATTTGACAAATGTGTTCAATACTCCTACCGCATATTTCACTCCTTACGGTATCACCAACCCCTACTGGGCTTTGGACAACTTCACTCTTGAGCTCAATGGCAAGGAGGTATTTGGTAAGATTCAGATGGATATTAACCCCATTAAGCCCCTTACATTTACTTACCGTATGTCGTACGACTATTCTGATTACGATTTCAAGCTAGGTTTGCCAAAAATCGCTGTTGACGAATCGCTTATGTGGGACAACAAAGGATACGCTCCTTCGCATATGAACCAGCCTGGTAGCGTTACCGGCAGATATTCAAAAAGAGCAGAACTCAACCACGATTTTCTTGCAAGCTGGAATGATAAATACCTTGACGACAAACTCGACGTTTCGGCAATGGTTGGTTTCAACATCAACCAACGTAATGCTTCGAGCATGAGCTCAAAGGTTAACGACTTGTCGATAGCTACTGGTTTTTGGCAACTTTCTAACGGTGCTACCAAAGAAGATATGTCAGAAGACCAATGGAAACGCCGTTTGATGGGCGTGTATAGCGACATCACCATCGGCTGGGACGACCTCGTTTACATAGGTTATTCGTTCAGAAACGACTGGTCGTCGACACTTCCTATCGATGCCAACTCTTATTCTTACCAAGGTGTTACAGCTTCGTTCCTGTTCTCCAACCTTATTCCTAAGAACAACATCCTTACCTTCGGAAAACTCCGTCTGGCTTACGGTACTACAGGTAACGACGCCGATCCTTATTGTACCAATGACTCGTTTGTACAGGCATACGCCGACGCAGTTTACGGCGATTCTTCAGTGGAGCAATTCCCTATCAACGGTATAAACGCATATCAGATGGGTCAGACAGCAGGCAACGACGGACTTAAGCCTGAGATGACTCACGAGCTTGAAGCCGGTGTAAACTTGCAGTTCTACAACGGACGTTTCGGACTTGACCTCTCGGTTTACAAACGTAACACCGAAAACCAGATATTCTCACTCCCTGTTGACCCCGCCACTGGCTACAACCGTATGTATGTAAACTATGGCGAAGTTGAGAACAAAGGTATCGAAATCGTTTTGAATACTGTTCCTCTCCAAATCAATGGTTTTGAATGGGATCTCGACCTCAACTTCTCTAAAAACATCAACGAGGTGCTTTCTCTTCCCAAAGAGCTTCAAGGCGGCAAGACCTCTCTCCGCAGCTTCGGTGCCGGTAGCGACGCCGTTTATATGTATGCCGAAGAGGGCGAACCTTTTGGCGTGTTCTACACATACCTTCCCTCATACGACGACGCTGGTCATATCATCGTTGACAAAACTGGTATGCCTATTCTGACCAAAGAGATTCAGAAAACCGACAAGACTGTTCAGCCCGACTTCACCGCCGGCGCTACCACTAAGTTTAGCTGGAAAGGAATCTCGCTTTCTACCGCAGTGGACATAAGCAAGGGCGGATATATGCTTTCGCGTACTAAGAACATTTTGGAGTTTACCGGCAACGGTATCTACACCACATACAACGACCGAAACCCCTTCATCATTCCTAATTCGGTAGTATTTACAGGCGAAGCCGGTGAAGACGCTGTCTATGGCACTACAACATTCGACAACACCACACCTCTTTCTATGACTGGCGCATCAATCCAGGGATATTTCGACAAAGGCGGTGTTGTAGGTGGAGAGCACTACTTGACTCCCCGCTCTTATGTAAAAATCAGAAACATAACCTTGTCGTATACTCTGCCTTATAAATGGATTAAGACAGTGAAGCTGTCGGGTGCATCTATCGGCGTATTCTGCAACAACGTATTCTTCTGGACCGACAAAGCCAACCGCTTTATCGACCCCGAAAACACATCGTATGCTGAGTATGGCGACCTGAGCGCACAGTTTGGTGAGCTCTATTGCAACCCTTCTTGCAGAACATGGGGTATGAATCTTAATGTTAAATTCTAATTCTAAGGAGGTTTTTATAATGAAAAAAATATTTATACTATCCATTGTTGCCCTGCTGACGCTTAGCATCACTTCGTGCGACAAATATCTGGATATCAATGTGGATCCTACTGCGCCTTCGGAAAGCGATTTGAACACAAACTTGTTGCTTCCGGCTTTGGAGATGAACCTCGCCTCAAGCTACGGCAACTATCTGCGCCTTGTAGGTGGTTATTTTTCTGAGCATTACGCACAGACTTTCGGTACAAGCAACTATCTTGGCTATTCACAGTTTGAGATGACCGCCACCCGCTCAAGTTATGTGGGCTACACTCAGCTTTATCTTCGTGTTGTATCTGGCGCTCAAAATGTTAAGAAGCTGGCAGAACAAGACGAAGAGTGGGGCACATACCTTGCCGCCACTGTTTTAAGGGCTTACGCTTTGGCGGCTTTGGTCGACTGCTACGACTCTATTCCTTACACCGAGGCTGGTGTGCGTGAAATCACACTGCCCAAATGCGACGACGGACGCACTGTTTACAACGGCATTATCGACGAAATCGATTTTGCTTTGTCAAAGGCTGCTCCCGCCAACAGCGTGGCCACCAACTTTTTGTATCCTAAACAGAACGCCGAAAACTGGATCCGTTTTGCTAACGCTTTGAAACTTAAGCTTTATACGAGAATCTCAAACGTTGACAACTCTGTAGCCGACAAAATCGCTCAGCTTATCAACTCCGAACTGCCTACCGCCGACGTGGCTATCAAGGGTTGCTGGACTCCTAATGTGGGATCTGAAAATCCGTTTTACGCCGAGGAGTTTGCCTCTAACTTTGGCAACACTCAGGAAAACGTGATTGCAAACATCGCCCTTGTAGGCTCAATGCTGCAGTCCGACTACGAAGACCCGAGACTTAAAGCTTTCTTCAATGTTAACGATGAAGATGGTTTCAGAGGTGGCGTTTCAGGAACAAACCTTACCACATTTGCCAGCGTTTTCAACGGCGCATCGTCGTTCAACCGTCCTAATATGAAATACGACTCTCCTTTGAGTCTTATTTCTCTTGCCGAAATTGAATTTTTCAAGGCCGAATACTATGCTCGTGCCGGCAACCACACCGAAGCACAGGCACATTACGAAGCCGCTATCAAAGAGAGCTTCAATAGTGCCGGAGTTAAAGGTGCTGATGCCAATATTGCTAAATATCCCTATGAATCTGACAATTGGAAAAAATCTATCGGTCTTGCTAAATGGATTGCCCTTTCGGGTGTCGACAATTTTGAAGCATGGTGCGAACTTCGCCGTCTGCGCTATCCCGAGTTCAACACCTCGGTATCAGGTACCGACATCTGCGTAGAAGACACCAAGACTTACACTCCCGAAAAGTATGTGCCATTCACTTTGTATACTCCTATCAAGGTGTCTTCATCTGTTGGCGCAAACAAACTGGCTGAGCGTTTCCCGCATCCCGAGGCTTCTTCTACACGAAACCAAAACTGCCCTGTCGGCAGCAATGAAATTTATACAATGCCTGTATTTTGGGCCAAATAGATTTGTTTAACTATAGAAATATAATTTGAGATGAAAAGAAATTATATATTATTATTGACGGTGTTGTCGCTCATTTTCGCTTCGTGCGAAAAGGACAAAGACAGCGAGGGTTTGACCTATGTGGAAAACTACCCTGTGATCACCGACACCCAAGGCAAAAAGCTTGAGACTATTTTGCTGACTTTGGGTTCTGTTTATACTCCCGATTATAAGGCTACCTTGTGCGGCAACGACATCACAAGCCAGCTTACTATCAAAATCAAAGATAAGATTTCTGGCAAATTCGTTGATGCAATCAAAACCGACTCTCCTGGTATGTACGAGATTTCGTATTCCCATGCTACTGAGCACGAATACACATCTTGGACAGTAAAGCAGATGGTTTTTGTCTACAATCCTGATGTTAAGCTTGATATTTCTGGCGATTATATCGTGGATGAGGAGAAGACCTTCTCTAAGGATATTAGCGGTCGTATTGAGCCAAAAGAAAACAAAGAGAAATACTGTCCTTTGACTGACTATTTTACAGTTTTTGGAACAAGAGGTCCTGTCACTATTACATTGGAGCAGTATGTGCCTGGTTTCTATACCATTTCCGACGCTTATATCGGATGGTACGACAAGGTTCGTAATATGATTCAGTTTTTTCGCGATAATTACGGCGAAGATTATTGTAAGCCATCAGATATTCCCGGTCCCGGCTATATCTCGTTGAATCCCGACAATACTATTACACTGCTTGCGGCTTCGAGTGTAGTGTATGGCGAGCTTGCATCTTTCGAAGCAAGTTACGACGATGATACCAAAGTGATTAGTTTCAAGTATATTTATGGAGACGATAAAGGTGTTTACGTTGATATGTATGGTGAAATGAAACGAGTTGAGCCCGAACCAGAAGAATCCAAGAAGACCAAGTAGTTTATTTCTAAATTTAAAACAGACAATGATGAAGAAATATTTATATTTTACGTTAATGGCCCTCTGCTCCGTGTTCTTTTCTTGCGAGAAAGAGGAGGTGGGCGGTACAGCCACCCAGAACGTGGCTGGTGAATGGTATGTATCTTTTACTGCGATTGATGTAAACGGAGAGTCTTATACTGCAGATGTTTTGGTTGAAAAACAATATTTCAGTGCAGAGAAGGGTATCATTCGCACATTCAACACAGCTCAAAACGTGCCAAACAAAATGCAAATCTCTGATATGGCTACATTCGGAGGTGGTGCAAAAGGATCTGGCACTATTTCTAACTACTTGTGCTTCAATGTTGCAATTGATATCAACCAGGAAACGGGTGAGTTTTCTACTGCAGGTGGCGAATTTGTTCGCAACTATGAAGAAAACTATGGTTATGACCCCAAAAAAGGTTGGGAAGAATCTGAACGTTTTGCTAATGTAAAAATCGTTAACGGCAAAATCACCAAAGACGGCGCCACACAAAACAACGGCACTGTTGACGACGCCATCGAGTTCGATATCTATTTCGACAACAATTACGATGTGCTTGTTGGTCAGTTTGAGTATATGTTCGGTGGTGCAATTATCGACCACTACCATGTAAGTGGTATCCGCTATTCTGGATTAGTTGAAAACGATTAATAGCCTTAGAGCTTTTCTAATAAAAAAAATCCTCCTTGTATAGCAGGGAGGATTTTTTTTGTTTATTATTTTGATTTTTAAACTTCTCCGATTGTTTTTTTTCGTAACTTCACACCATAAACTGTAATATAATATAAACTTTTAAAACGATGAAAATTAAACATTTACTCATCTCGCTTTCTACACTTGCGCTGTTTTCGTGCGGCGGAGGACAGAACAATGGGGGAGGGGCGGGCAACCAAGCCCCAGCCATCGACACTATATCTGCCTTTGAACTATACAAAAAGTTCAATCCCGAATTGGCTGATAAACACAAAGATGCCGACACTTCGGGCAAACTATACTACTCGTTTTACGACCCTGAAAGTTACAACGAATTCGGCGGACCGTTTATCAACCTTTATTATCTCAACCTCAACGACGGTGGCCACCTTATTGTTTACCAGCATACCGAAAATGGTATGTTAGATGACGATGGTTCTAGCCAAATTCACCTTTTCCGCTATATCAACGGCGAACTCTCCGAGGCTGATGACCTTTTACCTACGCCATCGTTCAACGACTTTGCCCAACTCGAAGGACTAACGTTTTACAATCCCGAACAAAGGTTAATTGACTTTTTTGACAAAAAGGATTTTTCCTACTGTTACGAGTTAGACCCTAAAACTATGCTCGTTGCAGTCCGGATTTATGTGTTTAACGACCCTTTGTCGCTTTATTACAAATGGGACGGCTCAAAGTTTGTCCTCGACTCAAAGCGCGACCCCGAAACTCCACAAAACTTAATTTGCTTTTCGGGTCTCGGACGGGTGTTGCTCGGCGACAATCCTCCCGATGAAATTTTAGGATTTCAAAAAAACACGCTTGGCAAAACCGTATATTTTAACCGCAATGGTCAAAAAATGTTTAAACTATCGCTCGATGCCAACGACAAAATCGACACAATTACTGTGCTTTCGCCGCTATACACATTCCGTATCGACTGCGACGGTCCCACCAACGACCATTTCGGCATAGGATATAAGCCGGTAGATTTTTGTTCTAACGATGATTTTGTATGCAAAGACGGTGTCTGGATAAGGCGTTTTACTGGCGGCTACGACTATTTTTGTGGCATAATAAACGACACTCGTAAAGCCGACAGCCTCAATGTAATAGAGTTTTACACCACTAAAGATGCCATCACCAACATTGAGCCCGAAGACGGCAAGACAGTTAATTGGCACGACCACCCTGAATATAACCCTAACGCCACAGTTACCCAAGTAAAAATATATCAACGTCAACCCGAAACCTCTACCGGCGATGCTCATATCGCTCTTCAGTTTTGGAAAGAAATGCTCAAAGAATACGACCCCTTGGGTATGCTCGACGGCGACGAAATGCCTTCTGCCGAGATGATTGCCTCAAATCTCGAAAATGTGAAAGAAAAAAGCGACAACATAGCCACTTACGTTGCCGAAGGCGCGGAAGGATTTGAGGAGACCGTGATTTGCTTTAAACGCAACGACGGCTCGTACGTGGTGATGAAGTATTTCGACCCAAAAACATCTTCGCCCCACCGTATTTCGATGTACAATTTCCGAAACGGCAAAATCTCTTGGGACGAAACTACCGATCTTATGCTTCCTGAATACGTTGTAAAACAAGAAGATCCGGGTCGCTACTCTCTCAACGAGGGCTACTACATCAAGCGTTTCACCAACAAGGGCTACTACGTTGTGGGTCAAGGTGGCGACGGCTACAACTGCGAATGGAACGGTGAAAGAATTATTGATCCATCTATGGAATAACTAATAAATGATAATACTATGAAAAAACTATTTTTCTCATTGTTGATTGCCGCCGTATCGGTGTGCTCAGCATCGGCGCAGAACGGTATCGCCGCCAAAAAATTCCAAAACCAAGGCAAGGATAACCTCTACCTAGGCACCGAGGAGACCACAATTGCCGAGGGCGACATCAACCAAGACGGCATCAAAGACCTTGTTATTGCCGAAACCGATAATCCTATTGGCGGCGTAATGGCTGTATATTGGGGAACATCAGACGGTTACAAACTTTACAGCGTGTTCAACACCAAAAACGAGATTTCTATTTCAATCACCACCAAGGGCGTGTTGAGGATTCAGACCGATGAGAGATTCGGTGAGGTGTTCCGCTACGACGAAGGCTCTTGCGAAGGCTTTACCAAAAATGTATACCTTCTCCGTTGGCAGAACAACGGGCTCTACCTTATAGGAGGCAAGACCATTCACGCCGGTTGTGGCGACGATTTTGCATACGGCGCATCGTTCAATCCCTTAACCAACAAGGTGATAACTCTCTGTCAGGATGCAGAATCGGGCAAGGATTTTCCCGAAGACAGCAAGACATTTACACTGCCACCCCACGATTTGCTCCTCCTTGCCGAAATTTCTATCGGCGAATACCATTTTGAGGACTATGGCTACAATTGGCAGCATAGTCCCACTGCCGACACGTTTAAATAGGTAGATTAAAGAAGTTTGAAAATAAAAAAGGCATCTTCGTTTGGAGATGCCTTTTTTATAATATTTTATCAGTCTGATAGATTATTTCTCAATATTGTCTGATGTCCAAGTAAATGTATCTTCGCAGAGTTTTAAGATTGCGATATTAAGTTGCTCTAATTCCGAAAGTTGAATCTTGGAGTTGTCGGCAACGGGTTTGTACCAGCTCATTTTGCTAAAATGTG
>JAGCNK010000108.1 GCA_017645985.1 Bacteroidales bacterium
CTCGAAAACACCTCGGTATTTTTGCAAAACCCGTAACGGGTAGGAGCAAAGAGTGCGAACTCAAAAGTCTTGTTGTCAACAGTATACGCCGTAGGACGCGATTGGAACGGAGCCTGCGCCTTCATCTCCACCGCGCACAGCACTATTATAATAAGTGTAAGAAAACGTTTCATATCAAATTCAGATTATATTACTACATAGTGAATAACGCAAAAGGGGGGGATTTGATATGTAGCGATGGGAAAAATCGCTCACCGCAGTAGCCGTTTTTTTATCCCACCACCCTAACTTCGCTCCTCGTATTATCTCCGGCGCATTTCTCAACGATGATTTTGGTGGAGATGCGCTCTTTGAGTTCGGCTACGTGGCTGATAATGCCCACTTTGCGGCCTTGGAGGTGGAGCTTTTCGAGCATAGAGATTACTTTTTGAAGGTTGGTGGAATCCAATGTGCCGAAACCTTCGTCAACAAATAGTGTCTCGCTGCCTTTGCCAGCCTGCATCATATCGCTGAGACCAAGGGCGAGGGCGAGCGACAGCATAAAGCTTTCGCCACCCGACACCGACGACACAGGACGGACGGCGTTTTCGTCGCGGTCGTTGATCAGAATGTCTAACGAACCAGCCTGCGATAGAAACCTGTATCGGGGCATTAGCTTTGCAAGCCGCTGGTTTGCATTGTCTAAGAGTATTTTGAGCGTAAAAGTCTGCGCGGCACGTTTCAGCCGGTCGCCCGATCTGGAGCCGAAGTTGCTGTTGAGAAAATCCCAATCGTTGAGCACCAGCTGCTGAGCGTTGATTTCTGATTCAAGTTTTTGATAGTCAGCTTTTTTGCGATTGTTTTCGGCAAGTTCGTTTTCGGCTGTGGTCTTGGCACCGGTGTTTTGCCTCTGCTGCTCAAATGTCTCCGCTTTGAGGTCTTGAAGTGATTGAATGTTAGCATCTTCGGACGGACGGACTTCAGATTGGTTGTGTTTTTCAAGATTTTCGCGGGCAGTTTTGAGGTTGGTTTCGGTTTCTATCACCTTGTTGTATAACTGACGGAGATGCTGCAGCTTAGCATCACGCTGCTCTTGGGTGAGATTCAAATACGATTGTATCAGACCGATGGAATAATTGAACTGCGGATTGCGGGCGTTTTCTTGCTCTATTGCGCTGTTGATAAGGGCGTTGCAGTTGTCAATATCGTCAACACGTTTCCTTATGTTTTCTAATTGCGCTACTTGGTTTTGTAGGATCGTGATTTTTTCTTTCAGTTGGTTGTATTGCTCGGCCTCTTTGATAAGTGCTGATTTGATGGCAGCCGCATCGGAGTCGAGATTCTCATCGTTGGTAAAAAACTGCTGCAACTCGTTTATAATCGAATATTTATCCAACGAGATCTTTTCTATATTCTGGATTTTTTCGGTAGTGAGAACGTTGTATGTGGCCACGTTCTTATCGGCGTCGTTGGCTTGGTTGATGAGTTTTTGTAGACTCTCTTTCTTTGCGTCGATTTGCTTGTTGAGATTGTCAACTATCTGATGCTGTTTGGTATAGAAAGATATTGACTTTTCTAAATCCTCCTTTTCCTTGGCGAGGGCGGCAGATTTGCGGTCTACCTCGGCACGCACGTCGCAACCTTCGGGAAAGTTGAAAAATTTCCTAATTTTTTCGATTCTTGCAGTTTCGTGTTCCAATGCGGTGCGTTTTTCTGGAATATCCTTGTTGGCAAGCTGATTGATTTCGGGCTTTATCTCGTCCAATAGCTTGCGGTCGGCACTGAGGGCGTTGGCTATGGAGTTTTTGTCAGCCTCCTTTTGTGCGGCTAACTCTTTGGCAGATAGCAGCATATTGTCGATAATCTGTTCGCCGCCGGTGCAGAACGGATGGTTTTTTGAGCCGCACAACGGACACTCCTCGCCGTCGCGTAGGCTCTGTCGGGCTTTTTTCAGGTCGGCGGACGATATTTTCAAAAGGTTGTTGAGACTCTCCTTGGCGGTGTCAAACGCCTGAGTGGCAAGTTTCAGCTTGTCGGTGTTTTGTGCAATGGCGGCGGCAAGCTGACCGCTGCGAACATTCTTCTCGTCGTAACGCTGTTGCAGGGCGGCGATGTCGGTGTTGAGATTGCTGATGTTTTTAAACACCTCAACCGCTCCGTCGAGAATGCGGATTTGCTCGTTTGCCTGATTTTGCCGCTCTTGAAGGTTGGCTAAATCGTAACCTTCCAACTTGGCTGATTCTGCATTATAATTTTTTGTCAATTCCTTAACCTCTTTGTCAATTTTGTCGCACTGCGCCTTGGTGGCAGCTAAAATGGATGTTTGTTTGGTGATATTGTCTTGCAGACCTTTTATCTGGGTTTGAGTGGCGGAAATGTCGTTATTAATTTTTATAACAGAATCCAACTGAGCGGTTATATGCTGTATGTTTTGATATTTGTTTTCGTTGTTTTTAGATAAAAGTAATTTGTTTTCGTATGTTGCAAGAGTGCTTTTTGTATCTGCAAGATAGTCGGCAAATTGGTAATAAGGCTTGTTTTGCAGAGCGGAGTCGTTAAACTGTTTGCAATAATCGGCACACTCCGCTTTGTAAGAATCCTGACAACGGGCGAGGTTTTCAAACGGAGTTTTGAACTTTTCAAACGCAGTTTTTATAGCCTCAGACTCAATGTGCAGCGGCTCGGCATTGTGGTGGTTTTCGATGGCGATGTTGTGCTGGTTTTCTGATTCTTTTACTTTGTTCTGATAATCGGCCTGCTGCTCAAACCACTTGATAAAATGCTCAATATCTGTTATTTGCTTTTGAAATTCGGTTTCTTTTTTGTTGCAATCGGCAATTATTTGATTACGGGCTGCAATTTCCTCGTCGGTGAGCAGCAAAAGGGCGGAAAACTTTTCGCGGAGGCGGCTAAGTTTCTCGTTTTCAACGCTTCTACGTTCAAAAATCCGTTGCGATATAATCTCGTAGATCGAAGTGTCGGTGAGCATCTGCAATATGTCAGCCTTCTCGTCGGTTTTGGCGGAGAGAAATTTTGAAAACTGGTTTTGAGCCAGCAGCACGCAGCGCACAAACCGTGGATAGTCGTAGCCAGTGAGTGCGGTGATTTTTTCGGTGAACTCCTTAACCTTCTCGGTAACAGGGATATATTCGCCGTGCAACATTTTAAACAGCGTGTTTTTGCAGCTTTGCAGTTTGCCGTCGGTCTTGTTGTTGGCCTTGTGAACCTCCCATTTAGCCATATAAAGGTTGCTGTCGTCGCCCTCAAAAATTGTTTCGGCAAACGCCTCGGCAGTGCCTTTGCGCATAAAGTTGCGTTTGTCTGCCACTGTGATGCCGTCCTTGCCGTCGGTGCCGAGAATCTCGAGTTTGTCGCTCGAAGTGTCTGCAAATCTGGGAGTTTGCCCGTAGAGCGAAAGGCACACAGCGTCGGTGATTGTGGTTTTGCCCGCGCCAGTTTCGCCGCAGATAATAAACAGCGGCGACGATTTCAGCGGTTCGGCAGTGAAATCAATTTCGGCATCGGTTATCGACGCAAGGTTTTTTATGATGACTTTAAGAATTTTCATGATGGAGTCTCGATAATCTCTTTTAACATCCGTAAATATTTGCTGTCTAAATCGTTGGAGGTTTTCTGACGGTAAATTTGCGCCATTACGTCGAGCGGGTCGGTGTTTTTGAACTGCTGTGTGGAATATTGCACATTTTCAGACTCTTGCACGTCGGAAAGCTTTGCCTTCTGTAAGTGCCATCCGCAGAACCGCGCCTTTTTGCCGGCAAGAAACTCGGTGATGATGCGGTTGCGGTTTTCGGGGGTTCTGAACTCGTTTTTGATATTGATTTCGATTAGAGCCTCTTTGTCGTCGGGATATTGTCGGCAAGCCAGTTCTACGTCGGCAAGGTCGCCGGGTTCGGTAGGAAGAATTTTTAAATCAACTGTTGGCGGAATTTCAATGCTATCAATATTGGCAATGTCGCCACCCTCGAAGTCGACGCAAACCAGGGTCTTGTTTTGACGGTTTTCGACAAATCCGAACGGCAATGGCGAACCAGAATATCTGATGTTGGCTCTGCTGCCGCATTGCTGAGCGCGATGAATGTGTCCGAGAGCCACGTAGCTGAACGGCGGAAAACTGTCGGTGTACACGCCTTCGAGCTTGCCCACAATGGGCTGTCCGTCGCTTGTGGTTACGCCTGTGGCTGTGAAATGTCCCGTGGCTATGATTGGAATATTGCGACCGCCACGCACTTGGTCGGCATATTCGTAAAGCTTTGAGTAAAAGTCCTTTATAGTTGCGTTTTCGCCCAGACGCCTGAGGTCGCCGCTACGCAGATACGGCACTGAGCATACTATGGCGGCGGCGTTGCCGTCGACATCCATTTCTGAAATCATTTTCCGCCAGTCGATTTCGGTGTCGAGATACTCCACGCTGCCAGTCACCTTTGCCGAAAAATACTTCAACACTTCGGCGTGGATATTGAGAAACGACGGCGAATCGTGGTTGCCGCACGTGATCACCACCTGCAGTTTTTCAAAAAGTGTGTGAAGCCTCACCAGCAGCGAACAATATCTGCGCACCACCTCGTTGGCTGGGGATCCCGTGTCGAACACGTCGCCCGAAATTATCAGCAGGTCGGGATTTTTGGCAGCGATGGTCTGTTCCAAAAAATCAAAGAAGGCCTCGAACTCTGCGCTGCGGTCGTATCCGGCGAGTTTCCTGCCCAGATGCCAGTCAGAAGTGTGTAGTAGTCGGAACATAGGTGAATTTTTACAACTATAATTAAATAAATAAACCACGAACTTGGATAAATTCGTGGTTTATTTTTAAAGGTAATAGTTAAAAACTACTTTTTAGCAGCTTCGATAGATACTTTGCGGAATTCTTTTGTCAATTTTTCAATTTCCAAAGAAGCTTTGCGGGCACGCTGGCCTGCTGCTTTGTTACCGTTGCTTGCTTGTGCATTAGCGTCTTTCAAGAATGCTGCGCTAAGTTCTTCGATTTTTTTTACTAATTCTTCCATTTTTTTTGATGTTTTAAAGTTTGTCGTTATTATATGATTGATGAGTTTTTGTTCACCTTTCACGCCTACAAATATACGTAAA
>JAGCNK010000109.1 GCA_017645985.1 Bacteroidales bacterium
AGTCCTGATTCTAAGATAATTACTATCGAAGGCTGCACTTCCATTCATAATCTTGCTTGTGAGAGTTTTACAAATCACAACGTTAAAAATATCGAAGCCATCAACAGCGGATTTGATGATATTTTAGATAAAATAATCGCTGATAATCAAGATATTGATCTTGTTTATATCGATGGCAACCACACCTACAAAGCCACAATGGATTATTATGCACTATTCAGTAGTGGTTTGGAGAGTGGTGCGGTGTTGTTGTTCGACGACATTAATTGGTCGAAAGGAATGAGCAAGGCGTGGCGCGAGATAGTAAAAGATTCAAAATCAACGGTTACCATCGAAACTGCACGTATGGGAATAGTCTTCCTGAATCCGAAACTAACCCCGAAGCATTACTGCACTAGATTTTAGATTAGTTTTGTGGCGGTAATGAGTGTGGAATAGTCTAAGTCGCTTGATTTAAGAATCTTGGAGAACGATACCGACCTGAAACCGATGTTTTCGAGTATTATCTTCATTTCGTTGTCGTTGTACCAGCGGCTTTGCGAAGAGTCGAAATGAACCGACACAAGTTTGCCGTCTTTGTAGAGCTCGTATTTTGAATTTGTGGTTTTTAATTGCAGAGAAAGGTCAAGATCGCAACAATAACTGTAAACGAATATTTCGCCAGTTTCGGGATTTTCGATAGCGTCGCCCGACGACCATTTGTTTGAGTGATAGTCGGTTATGTCCTTCCACGGAACGTATATGTCAAACAGTAGCGTGCCTCCGTTTTCGAGCAGGTTGTAAACGTTGGTCAAAAACTTGGTAGCCATTTCCACGTCGGTGATCATACACAGCATCGACTGCGGAATAAAAATGGTCTTATAGAGTTTAGGCAGCGTAAAATTGTTGTAATCAACACAATACAGCGTAGAGTCGTACTCGAGACGGCTGATTTCGTCGCCGCAAATCTTAATCTGCTCGGCGGCGCAGTCCATACCGTCGCACGAAACACCTTCGGCATTGAGGCGACGAAGAATTTCGCCCGTACCGCAGTTGATTTCGAGCATCGGTTGCTGTTGGTTTCGCAGTTCGGAAACGTAGAAATCCACATATTGCTTTGTTCCCGACGCCTTGTAAAACCAATCAATCAGTTCTGCTTCAGTAAGTTCTTTAATCGTTATCTCTTTTGCCATATTGTTTATATTGACTCCGCAAATATAACAATTTAAATTAATAATTGTACACTTTGGTATAAAAATCAATGCCGGAAATATACATTTAATCCACAAGCATTACGCTCACCTTTTTCTCCTGTCCGTAGATGTATATGGTGAAATGTGCTGTGGAGTAGAGCGGAGTGTGTTTCATACGCCGTTGCACCGTTCGTGGCACTGTGCAGCCCTTAAACGAGCAGGAATCCAAGCCGTCTTCGCCGATAAATACACCTTGCACCGAGTCAATTTCTGCCGAAACAGGATAGACGAAATTGATCTTTGCGTTTTTTTTCAGAAAATACTCCTTCGACCGGCAGATGAACCGTGCGCCGCTGTAGTCTGCCACCGTCAAGTGACGGATGTGCTCGCGAACCTTGGTCTGAATGTGCTCTGCCTCAATGTTGGTGATATTGAATCCGTAACCGTTTTGTGTCAGCATTGCAAAGTCGGCAGAGTCTATCGTGTTTCCTTCCACCTTGAAGTTATAAACAAAGTCGGGATGGATTGTTTCCACCTCAAACGACAGCACCTGGTATTTGGTAGGGTCGTCGGAATTGACGTATGGGTACACGCACACCGTTCGTCCGCCGTTGATGGTCTTGGCTGTGATGCCGTCTTTAATGAGGGTGATCACCGCCTCGGTGCTCACATTGTTGGTTCTGTTGTTCTTGAGGTTGATGTCTTCCACATATATCTTTGAGCCGGGTTTGAGCGAGTGCATCAGTTGCCGTTGTGCGGCGTTGAGTTTTGCGGTGCGGCTTTCGATTGTCTGGGTGAATCCGTTTACAATAGCGCTTACGCTGAATCCCGCAACAGTGTAACCCTCAGGCACTCCGGTGATTCCTGAAACCGTGTCGATGGCCTCGTCGGAAATATAGCCGTTGTAGCCATATCCGTCTAAACTAATCTGCGCGGTGGCGTTGATACTGAGGACAAGACACAACGGTAGCATCAATTTTAAAATCAATTCTTTTTTCATCTTATTTTTTCGCCAAAGGTAAACAGATTTTGGAATTTTTCTACAAAAAAACAATGTTTCTACAAAAAAAGCTGAAATTTTGATTCGCAAACGTATTTATTTTTTAAATTTGTACCACAAATAATTTATACTAAAATGTTACTAAATATATTGTATATAATAATAGGTGTGGCGGTGGTGCTATGGGGCGCCGACCGACTGACCGACGGAGCAGTGGGACTCGCAGCTAAAATGAATATCCCACAGATAGTTATAGGACTAACCGTAGTTGCAATGGGCACATCGATGCCCGAATTTTTTGTAAGCCTTGTGTCGGCAATCAACGAGACTCCCGACCTTGCAGTGGGCAACGTTGTGGGGTCCAACATTTTTAATACGTTGCTGATAGTGGGAACCGCCGCAGTGGTGGCTCCGATGGTTATCTCCAAAACTACCGTTAAGAAAGATATTCCATTCGCAGTGCTTGCATCTGTATTGCTATTTATCTTTGGATTAGACAATTACATATCAAGAATAGATGCCGCAATACTTGCTGCCGTATTCGTTTTCTTTATGATTTACACTGTCCGCGTAGGAATTAAAGGTGCAGCCGAAAACAAAGAAAAAGTATCCGACGCAGAACCTGAAAAAAAGCCTATGCCCGTTTGGAAGGCTATTTTGTTTGTACTTCTTGGTCTTGCCTGCCTGGTATTCGGCAGTAACCTGTTTGTTAACGCAGCTACCGAAGTGGCCACAGCTCTGGGTGTGTCGGAGGCAATTATCGGTTTGACCATCGTTGCCGGCGGAACGTCGCTCCCCGAACTTGCTACAAGCGTGGTGGCAGCACGAAAAGGCGAAAGCGCTATTGCGATGGGCAATGTGATTGGATCAAATGTTATGAACATACTTATGATCATAGGCATTACGGGAGTTATCTGCCCGATGCAGGTAAACGGTATCACAATGATAGACTTAGGCGTGCTCGTGGGCAGCGTGGCTCTGCTCTGGCTGTTCTCGTTTACCAAATACAAGGTAGAACGTTGGGAAGGCGCCTTATTGTTAGCAATGTTTGCCGGATATATGTCGTGGCTTATTAGTTGCGCCATTTAAATTTGACATCAATTTATGAAACCAAAATATAATAAATTCGAACAATATATAAAAGATTATCTTCCCGAAGATTTCTTCTGCGGATTGTATATTTTGGATAAAAATTTGTTAGTAATATATCAGCGAAGCATAACGATAATAAAGAACGTCACCG
>JAGCNK010000110.1 GCA_017645985.1 Bacteroidales bacterium
AAGCACCTGCCCATGAGCGGCAGAGGCAATCAAAAGCGATATTATAATAATAAGGTGTTTCACTGTGTCTTGAGGTTAGTATTAATCGCAAAAGTACGCACTTTATTATTATTATGCAAAATTAATTTTCGGAACCACTTCAATTATCGTGTCTTTATTATATTGTGCCGTTCAAACTTCCTTTTGTTTGTTAATAATAATATAATGCTTGTTTTCGTTTTTTAATTTACTTTATGGTGTTTATTGCCATTACAATTACATATATGTATCACATCTAATATTTTATTTCAAAATGAAAAAAAATTATTATTTATCGATTTTCGGCCTTATTATGGCTTTGTTTTGTGTTACTTTCTCATCATGTAAAAAAGATGACGACAACCAAGACGACAACCAAGACGACAACAAAATAGAGAATGTTAATGTGCTGAATGGCGTTTGGAAAACTGTTTCTGAGAAATTGTATTTTTTTGCCGACGGCAAAATTCAGGACAATCAAGTGGACGAAAACAATTACGACATACTGACTTTTGCCGACAAGTTGACAATTCATTCATATATATGGGGTAAACTAAGCGAAGTCAATTCTAAAGTCTATGAGTATACCGTTACGGACAATAAATTAATACTTCCTCATATGGAAATGACTTTCGAGCTAAGTGGCGACCAATTAACTTTGACATACGATGTGTTAATATTGGCAGAAGAAGATAACCATAAGGTGGTCAAAATTTTAGAAAAAATGGAGTAGAATAACCATATTATCAAATTATAAGGTCGGTGTATATCCGGCCTTATTTTTTAATGTGTAAAAATGATGGTTGAACATAACCCTTATTATTCCTCCTCCTTTACCCCGTCATTCTCTTCGTCAAACTCTCTGAAAACCTTCTCCACGCCTGATTTGCTGAGTTCTTTTTCGAGGTTGCGTATCATCTGGCCAAATTGGATGAAGGATACCGCGCCGGCTATGGAGGCGCATATCACGCATACAATCATATCGAACGAATCTAACAGCACTTCGTGGGCAACGATTATGCCCGTCCACTTGATACCTTGACGTATGGCGTTGACAATCAGTATTCTTGCTCCCGAACGCATCATCAGCATCGAAATCAGCTTGCGTATGGCAAATCCGGCGGCAGATTCGGCAATGGATGTCTTTGCGGGAAGTCCGTACTTGCCCAGAAACCACATCAGAAACTTTATGTTGCGGCTGGTGCTCTGGTGGTTGTTCCAAAAATCGTCGCAGCCGTACATATAAAGAATTTTTTGTTCGGCGGAAAAGGCAAGCAGCTGAAACTGAACCACGTCGATAACTATCAGCACCAGCGACGCCCATATTGCCGACGGTATTGTGGTGAGAAAAGTGATGAACGCAGTCATTAAAGCAGAAGATAAAATAACCATTTTGCAGCTTTTGGTTATCAATGATTTGTCTACAACGGTAGTTTCGGCAGAGGCATAGTGCTGGCGTGCACGCATAAACTTCTGTTTCTCAATGCGCACAGGTTTCAGGCGGAACATTTGTTCTTTAAATTCATTGTACCGCGCTATTGTCCATTGTATAGTTTTTTTTATCTTTGCCATTGTAAAAATTGTGAGTTGCAAAAATGGTGCTAAACAATTTTTGTACTTTTGCACATTATTTGCTTATTTATTTTTTCGGACTTACGATTACAAAATGAACGAGAAAATTCTTGACGCCCTTATGAGGCTCTTTGCCTTGATTACCGACTGTGGCGACGGCCGGTATACGCAGGATGCGCGCAATGTGGTTTGCACGTATCTGCAGCGGCTTTTGAGCTCCGACGCGGTGGAGGAATATCTCGCCAAGTTCGACCGTTATGTCGACGAGCAGGGTCTGAAAGATACCCGCAAGATGAGCGAACGCAAGCAGGTGTCGCTCAACAGTGTGCGTGTGCTCAAAATCTGCCGACAGATCAATGCCGAACTTCATCAGAAAGAGAAGTTTATCGTGCTTATTCAGCTGGTGGAATACGTTTACACCGACGATATCATCACCGACATCGAAACCGACTTTGTGAGCACCGTGAGCGACTCGTTCAATATCTCGCGCCGTGATTTTCAGAATATTGTGGCGTTTGTAAAGAACAAGATCAACGAGGCAGCCGACCTTTCCGACTTCCTTTTTATCAATAGCGACAGCAGTTGCGACCTGGGTGTGCACCATATCTGCTCTCAGGAGATGAACGGCACTATCCGCATTCTCTATATCCGTCCGGTGGAGGAGTTTTTCTTCATCTATTCGGGCAACCAGCGTTTGCAGCTCAACAACCGCAATATCGAACCCGACCGCTCCGTGCAGTTTGGCAACGGCGGCATTATCAGCGGCTCAAACATCGGCGTTATTTATCAAAACGAGGTGGCTAGCATCTTCTTGCAGTCAGAATCTTCAGAGCATATCACTTTTGCAGCGTCGGATATATCGTTTCATTACAAGCAGTATAGCAATGGTTTGCAGCCGTTCAGCTTTTATCTCGAGTCGGGCACGATGGTGGGAATCATGGGCGGAAGCGGCACCGGCAAAAGCACGCTGCTCAATGTGCTCACGGGCAAATATCCCCTCGATTCGGGCACAATCTACCTCAACGGTGTGCCTATCAACAAGAATCACCGCAGCTCTGCCGGTGTGATCGGTCTTGTGCCTCAGGACGACCTTCTTATTGAGGAACTTACTGTATATCAAAACCTTTATTATAATACCTGCCTCTGTTTGGGCAATCTGTCGAACGAGAAAATCGAGGAGCATGTAAACCGTATTCTCGCCGACTTGGATCTTACTGAGATTAAGGACCTTAGGGTGGGCAATGCCATCAACACCGTTATCAGCGGCGGACAGCGTAAGCGTTTGAACATAGCCCTCGAGCTTGTGCGCGAGCCGCTTGTGCTGTTTGTTGACGAGCCTACTTCGGGACTCAGCAGCACCGACAGCGAAATGGTGATGCAGCTGCTGAAACAGCAGGCTGTAAAGGGCAAAATCGTGGTGGTGAACATTCACCAGCCTTCGTCAAACACCTTTAAAATGTTTGACACTCTTTGGGTTATGGACAAAGGCGGCTTTGTGGTTTACAACGGCAACCCGATTGAAGCCATATCTTATTTCAAACGAATGAGCGGAATGGCGGATGCGGGCGAGAGCGAGTGTCCCGAGTGCGGCAATGTGGATAGCGAACAGATTCTCAGCATTATAGAGGGCAAGGTGGTTAACCAGTTCGGACGCTACACGCAGAAACGCAAGGTGCAGCCCGAGGAGTGGTACAACTTTTACAACCGTTATCTTGCTTTCGACGCCGAGCCTGTGCTGCCTCTGCCGGTTTTGGATCTTCCCGAGGAAAAATTCAAGATTCCTTCTTTGCTCAGGCAGTTCGTGGTGTTCTGCAAGCGTGATATTCTGGCAAAACTTACTAACCTTCAATATCTTATCATCACATTTTTGGAAGCTCCGCTCTTGGCGTTCATTCTCGGATTCTTTACCAAGTATATCAACGACGAGGGCAACTACGTGTTTGCCGACAACAAGAACCTTCCCGCGTTTCTCTTTATGGTGATAGTGGTGGCATTGTTCACAGGTCTGACATCGTCGGCAGAGGAGATTATCCGCGACCGGAGGATTTTGGAACGTGAAAAGTTCCTTAACCTAAGCCGTTTCAGCTACATATCAAGCAAGGTGGTGATAGTTTTTGCCATTTCGGCAGTGCAGACGTTGTCGTTTGTAGTGCTTGGAAACCTTATTCTCGAGATAGATGGGATGACTCTGCCATATTGGATAGTGATGTTCAGCACGGCGTGTGCCGCCAATGTGCTTGGATTGATAATTTCGTCGGCTCTGGATTCGGTGATAGCCATCTATGTGCTTATACCGTTCATACTTGTGCCTCAGCTGCTTTTGGGCGGAGCTATGATTGATTTCGACGATATTCACGAGAGCGTGAGCGACAAGGTGAACGTGCCTGTGATTGGCGACCTGATGATTTCGCGTTGGGGCTACGAGGCGTTGATGGTGGAGCAGTTTGCCGACAACGGCTACGAGCGTGAGTTTTTCGACCTCGATATGCAAAAGAGCCGCTGCATCTACCTTTCGTCGTTTCTTTTTCCCGAGTTGGAAACCATTACCACACAGTGCGTTTCGCTGAGCAGCAATCCTCAAAAGCGTTACGATTTTGAAAATATGCTGCTGATACTCAAAAATGAGGTGGAGTATCTCAACTACCGCGACAAGAATTTCAATTACAACCGAATGGAGACCCTCGAACCATTTTCGTTCACATCCAAAGACGGTCTCGCATTGTTGCAGTATCTGGAGGAGCGGCGCATGTTCTTTGTCCATACTGCCGATTCGGTAAACCAGCTTCGCGAGCAGAAGATTTCGGATATAGAGGAGAAATATGGCTCGGAATATTTTTATAAGTTGAAGCAGGACAATTACAACGAGCGTCTTGCCGAATATGTGCTCAACAAGCGTGCGGTCAAGAAAATCTATTTCTCACCCGACCACAGGCTTATTCAGAAAAAAGACCCTGTGTTTATGGAGCCGGTGTCGGACTGCGGACGCGCCCATTTCTTTGCTCCCGTAAAGATTATCCTCAATCACAAGATTCCTACATTCTACTTTAATATAATGGTGTTGTGGGGCGTGTCGTTTGTGATGTTCTTGCTGCTGCTGTTCGACATTCCCCGAAAAACTATTTCGATGTTTTACATTAGAAGAAAAAAAGATATATTGAAAAACTAGTATACCCACATGAAAAAATTATTGTTATCCCTCTTGGTTTCAGTTATATGTGCGCATTCGTTGTGCGCCCAGGATTCAAAATTTGTCAGTGCCTCCGATCCCAACATTCTCGTTGAAGGCCGCAGAATCGTAGACGACGGCAAGGTTCGTTTCATCTATCCCGGAACGGCGTTTACCATCAGATTCTCAGGCACTCAGTGCAGCGTTTTGCTAAAACCTTCGGCTGGATATTATGTCAAGAGTATCGACGGCGGCGCATATCAGAAATTCGACACCTACAACGGTTCTACCGACGAGTTTACCGAAATCTCTCTGGCTCAGAACCTTGCCAAGGGCGAACACTCGGTAAGAATCATGCTCATTTCCGAAGGAATATTCTGCAATCCCGAAATCAAGGGTTTCACCGTTGACAAGGACGCGAAAATTCTCAAGCCCGTGCACAAGAAGGTTAAAATCGAGTTTATCGGCAACTCAATCACCTGCGGCTACGGCGTGGAGTCAAACGACCCCAACGAGCATTACGCCGACAGCACTGGCAATTTTGCCAAATCGTTTGCCGGACTCACAGCCAAGACTCTCGATGCCGAAGCCACAGTGGTAGCTCGCTCTGGCATAGGTGTTTACCGCAATTACAACGACAATCCCGCCGGTTCGGAATGGCCTATGCCCCGTGTGTATGAAAACGCGCTTATTTCCGACTCCACAGTGCAGTGGACTTTTGCCGACACAAAACCCGACGTGGTGGTTATCTGCCTGGGTACAAACGATTTGAGTACCAAAGGTTACGACAAGGAGAAGTTTACAGTGGCTTACGTGGGCTTTGTTAAGGCTGTGCGTAAGCATTATCCTAACTCCAAAATCGTGTTGTGCAATAGCCCTATGCTTCACGACGAGGACGGTCAGGTGCTCAACGATGTGATTATGAATACCCTCACAACAATGTATCGACAAGGCGACAGCCGTATCTACCGTTTTGATTTCCAGGAGCAGGACGACTCGCTTGGCTACGGCGCCGACTATCACCCCTCCGCCAAACGCCACAGCGAAAATGCAAGGTATCTGTCGTATTTTATTCAGACCGACGTGCTCGGAAAGAAAAAATAATTATACCTTTGCACCTTGATTCAAAATTCATATCGTATGAAAAACTTTAAATCTACTGATACTATAGCCGGATGGGTGGTTTTTGCCATTTCGTCGTTGTGCTATATTCTCACTATCGAGCCCACAGCCAGCTTTTGGGACTGTGGAGAATTTATTGTAACGGCATTCCGTCAGGAGGTGGGTCACCCGCCGGGAGCACCTCTCTTTATGATTCTCGGACGATTTTTCTCGCTCTTTGCATTTGGCGACGGTGCCAAAGTGCCGGTTATGATCAACTGTATGAGCGCCCTCGCAAGCGGATTCACAGTGCTGTTTCTCTATTGGAGCATTACCCATATAGCACGTAGAATTATCTGCGGATACAGCAGCCAAGTGTCTATGACCAAAGGTATTGTGATTATCGGCAGCGGCGTGGTTGGTGCGTTGAGCTTTGCTTTCACCGATACTTTCTGGTTTTCGGCAGTGGAAGGCGAAGTTTACGCTATGTCGAGCTTGTTTACCGCTGTGGTTTTCTGGTGCATACTCAAATGGGAGGAGTGCGCCGACGAACCTTTCGCCAACCGCTGGCTTGTGCTTATCGCTTACCTGATGGGTCTCTCTATCGGCGTGCACTTGCTCAACTTGCTGGCTGTGCCGGCTATCGTGTTTGTCTATTATTTCAAAAAATACAAGACCGATGTCAAAGGCGTTGTCAAGGCGTTTGTGATTTCCACATTGATACTTGGCGGCATACTTTATATAATAATACCCGGAGTGGTTTGGCTGGCGTCGATGTTCGAACTCTTGTTTACCAACGGTCTTGGCGCGCCATACAACACTGGCACAATTATTTACGCCATCTTGGGACTTGGTGCGCTGGTGTTCGGACTCTATTATACCTACAAAAAGGCAAAGCCCGTACTTAACACCATAATTCTCTGTGTTACGGTTATTATCATCGGCTACTCGTCGTTTGCTATGATTTGCATACGATCGGCTGCTGATCCGCCTATGGACGAGAACAACCCCAACAATGTTTTCTCGCTTCAGTCGTACCTCAACCGCGAGCAGTATGGCGACCGTCCTCTTTTCTCGGGCGAGTATTTCAACTCTCCGCTAGTAAGTTACGAAAATGGAAGTCCTACCTATATCCAGCGAAACGGCCGTTACGAGATTGTGGACTACAAGTCGATACGCCGCTACGATCCGGCGTCCACCACTATCTTTCCTCGTATGTACAGTCCCGACCCGCAGCATATCCAGGGCTACAAGTATTGGGCTGGCATTGAGGATGTTAACGTAAAACCCACGTTTGCACAGAACTTGAAGTTTATGTTCAACTATCAGATCGGATATATGTATCTGCGCTATTTCTTGTGGAATTTTGTGGGACGTCAAAACGACATCCAGGGCAATGAGCGCAGCGTTATCAACGGCAACTGGATAAGCGGCATCAGCTTTATCGACAATGCCCGTCTCGGCGACCAGGATCTTCTGCCCGACTATCTGAAAGAGAACAAAGGAAACAACAAGTATTACTTTATTCCGCTGATATTGGCTATTTTGGGAATGTTTTTTATGCTCCGCGAAAATCAGGAGGGAAAGAATTATTTCTGGGTGGTGATGCTGTTCTTCATCTTTACAGGTGTGGCTATTATCATCTACCTCAACCAGACTCCCGGACAGCCCCGTGAGCGAGATTACAGCTTTGCAGGTTCGTTTTACGCCTTTGCCATCTACATCGGCTTGGGTGTGGCGTTTTTGTACAAGGCTTTGCAGAAATATCTGAAAGACAATACTGTGGCAGTGGCAGGAGTGTGCGCCGTTTGTTTGGTGTCGCCCGCGCTTTTGGCTTTCCAAAACTGGGACGACCACGACCGCTCGCACCGCTACACCGCCCGCGACTTTGCCAAAAACTATCTCGACTCGTGCGCTCCTAACGCAATCCTCTTTACCAACGGCGACAACGAC
>JAGCNK010000111.1 GCA_017645985.1 Bacteroidales bacterium
ATTTCATAGTTGTCAAATAGTTTCTCATCTCTGCCTTTGCGCGGCGGTTTTCCGCCGATGGCTTGCATTGTACCTTTATATTGTACAAGTTCGCGCTGCGCGTTGAGATAGTACAGAGGCCTGTGTGCGCCTGAGAAATGGAGTATACCAGTCTCAAAGTTAATTTTACATAAAGCAATATCCATGCCATCTCGTGCCTCTTGTTCGTCGCTATCTTGTTTTAATGTTTTGCGGACTCCGAGGTGAAGCTGGTCGAGAACCTGCCCTGCGTGAAGGTTCTCAGCATGGTCGGCTATACTGTTGAGGTTGAAATATCCTATGAATGAGAGCAGTGCGCCTGGCACGCCGTGACCCGTACAGTCAACCGCAGCAATGTAGATGTCGCCGTTCTTTTCGAAGAACCACGGGAAGTCGCCGCTGACCACGTCGCGCGGACGGTAGAACATAAAGAACTTGGGAAGCTTCTGTTCGATATCGTCGAGACTCGGTATAATAGCCGACTGGATTCGCTGGGCGTAGTTGATACTCTCGGTGATGCTCTTGTTCTTCTCTTCGATTTCCATCTCGATAAGTTTGCGCTCGGTGATATCGCGTGCCACAAACAATATGGTTTCGAGTTCTTTCTCCTTGTTGTACTCGGGGATGGCGTTGAACTGGATGATTCGCTCCTCGCCTTCTGCCGTGGGGAAGTTTGTCTCGTTCTCGTACATCTGCTGGGTTTGTATCACTTGAACGAGGGCATCCTTAAAGGTAGCAGCAATCTTCTCGTTAAGGGCAACATCGTCGATCTGTTTTTGGAGCATATCTTGTTTTTTGAGACCGGTGAACTGCTCTGCCACGGGGTTGACGTAGAAGAACTTGCCCTCGGGACTCAGACGTGTGATCATATCCAAAGAGTTCTCCGACAATGCCTGCATCTCGCCTTGCATACGCTGCGCCTTTTCGGCAATCTTGCGTACGGTAATGTCGCGGGTGTTGAAGATAATACCCTGAATAGCAGCGTTGTTCAAAAGGTTTCGACCAGTGGCTTCGAGCCACAGCTGCTCGTCGTCGCTCTTTTGATACTGATATTCAAAAGTAACGGGGAAGTCGGGCGATTCTATAAGACGGGTGAATACCTCTTTGAATTTATGCTTGGATACATCGTCGAACTTTTCGTAAGCGCTCTTGCCCACAATATAATCCGGGTCGTAACCAAGAATGTTCTTTGCCGAAGGGCTTTCGTATGTTACAATACCAGTTTCATCGTAGATAGAGATAACCTCGGATGCGTTTTCGAGAAGTGCGTACTGACGTTTCTGACCACGTTCCACCTCGCGGATCTGTGCCTCCAACTGTTTGTTGGTGTCCTGCAGTTCGAGCTGGGTTTTGCGCATCTCGTCGGCATTCTTGCGGAGCTCCTCCTCGTTCTTTTGGAGAAGCTTGGTCATTTCCTGGGCTTCGCGGAGGAGTTTCTCTGTCTGGGTGTTAACCTTAAGGTTGAATATGGTCTGCGCTATAATCTGGCTTACCTCCTGGATAAGGCGGAGGGTCTTGTCGGGCATGTCGTCGTTGAGCGATGCAAACTCGATAACGCCTTGCAACTTTTCGTCGCTGATTAGCGGAGAAAGCAAAAGGGTTTTGGGTTTCTTGTCGCCAAGTATTCCAGAACTAATGGTGATGTAATCGTCGGGAATTTCGCGGCGGTAGATGATGTCGCGTTCAAAAGCGGCTTGTCCTACAAGTCCGATACCGATTTTAAACTCTTGTGTGATATATTTTTTGCGGTTGTAGGCGTAAGTTGCAATGTTTACAAGTTTTTCGTTGTCGTCGTCGTATAGGTAGAAAGCGCCTTGAACAGCGTTGATATATTCTATAAGGTTGATAATGGTTTCGTAGGCAAGTTCGCTGATGTTGTTTCGCTGACGGAGGATGTCGCCCACGATTTCCTTTCCTTTGGCAATCCAGTTTTGCTCGTTCTCACGCTGAGAAGTTGCCACAAGGTTGTTTTTCATTATAAGGAGCGAACGTCCGAGAAGGTCGTCTTTGTCGATTTCGCTGGTATCGAAATAGAGGTCGCCTTCACCAATTCGCTTAGCGATCATAGAGTTTCGTGTAAAAATCTCGTTCTTTTCGGCAAGCATTCTTTCGAGCGCTTCGTTCTGACGGCGGTTTTTACGGGCGAAATAGTTGAAAATAGTGGCAATAACAAACGGAGCGAGGTCGATAATCCACAACATTTTCGACTCGATGTGTGCGTTGATAACACTTGAAAATGAGATTTCCTGTCCTATAAGGTATAGGAATGTGGCTCCGACAGGAAACAGCAAACCTATAACAAAGCCCAAAATGGTGTTGAACATCACCAAATTGTTATCGGTCTTTGCCTGCTGAGTTTTGTCGTCCTCGTCTTCTATGTAGGTTGCGTTGTCTGCCATATTTTGTGTTAAAATAGCGGTGCTAAATTAAGGAATTTATGCTTAACATTAACAATTTTATGTCAATTTTTTGCTCCTGTACCAAAACTTTTTATCCATTCCCTGTATTTAAGGTCAACTGGAGTAGTTTTGTCGTTGTCTGTTTCGTTTCGTGTTTTTTCTAATTCGTTATTTTGTATAGTTATATTTTCAACTGTCTGTTTGTCTTGAGCTATCTGCTCTAACATTTCTTTTTCCCTGGTTCTCAAACTGTTAACGAGAGCCTCCATTTCGGCGAGGCGTGTTTTTGTGTCGTTGAAACTGAGTTCGAGATCGGTTTCAGCGTTTTCTGCCTTTAGCAGACGTTCGTTAAGTTCCGCCTCGGTTTCGTGCGATTCGCCGAGCTGTTTCTCAAGCTCCTCGGTTTTAGTGGTGGCTTGTTCGAGCCGAGCCCTGAGGTCGGTGGTTTGTATGCCAGCCTCTGCCAACTGCGACGACAACCGCTCGTTCTGTGTTTTGAGCTGTGTCACCTGACTCATTGCCTGCTCCTCTATCTCCTTGTGCTTGGTGATGTCGATAGCGGTGTAAAGTATTTTAAGAACCTGACCTTTGGCGTCTTTTACAGGCGTGTACTGGTTGATAAGCCAGATGTCCTTTCCAGTGAGCTTGCTCTTACGTTTTACGGTCATCTGGTATAAGTTTCCTTCGCAAACATTTTGCCACAAAGTCTTAAACTCGTTGATTTCTTCTTCGGGAATGAAGGTAAGAATGTTTTTGCCTTTTGTCTTCTCGTAGTCGTAGCCCATTGTGATAATGTGCTTGGTGTTGGCGGTGAGAAGATTGCCTTCCACGGTGTATTCCGCCTTCATCATAGTCTCGTCGATAGCGGTCATGATACCAGCCATTTCGATACGGCTCTTCGCCATCTTTTCCTGGGTAGACATGAGCACCTCTGTTTTTTCGAGCGATTCTGAGAGCAGTCGTTTGTTCTTTTCCTCGATGGTTTTCTGCTCGGTGATGTCGTTGGCGATGTAAAGGATACGCACCACGTGGTTTTCGGCGTCGAAAATAGGTGTGTACTGTGTGAGCAGCCAGATGGTTTCGTTGAATTTGTTTTTCTGTTTTAGAGTGGTCTGGTACGACTGTCCCGAACAGATGTTCTGCCATACCATGTCGAAGTTTTCGAGATTATCTTCTGTAATGATATTCTTGATGTTGCGACCAATAAGCTCGTCTTTGCGATAGCCGAGTGCCGATAGGAATTTTTGGTTTGCCGACATAAGGCGACCTTCGGGGTCAATCTCTGCCTTCAACATGGTTTCGTCTACTGCCGAGAGAATACCCGACATCTCTGCCTCACGTTTTTGAGCTTCGTCGCGGGCGGTTTTCATATCGTCCATGGTTTTGCGAAGCTCAGCCTCTCGAAGCACAAGTTCGTCAGATTTTTTCTGCGATTCTTGAAGAAGATCGGCTGTACGGGCATTGATACGGAGCGACGACAATGTAGAAGCGATACTATCGCCAAGCTGCTCTACAAACTGTATCTCGTATTTTTTGAGCAAGTTAAAAGATGCAAGCTCTATTACGCCAAGAATTTTTTCTTCAGATTTAAGAGGCACAATCAGCAAACATTTTGGTTTAGCATCGCCCAATCCCGATTCAATTTCCATATAATCATCGGGAACGTCTGTAATATATAAGGTGTTCTTTTCGAGAGCGCACACACCAATAAGACCGTCACC
>JAGCNK010000112.1 GCA_017645985.1 Bacteroidales bacterium
AATCTCGGTGTGATAGAGAAAGTTAAGAAATTCCGTGCTTCGGGCATCACTCCACGCAACGCTGAACAGAGTTTTGCTATGGATGCGCTTATGCGTCCTGATATTCAGCTGATAACCGTTACCGGCAAGGCGGGAACAGGCAAGACCCTTATGGCATTGGCTGCCGCATTGGAGCAGAGCAAGAGCTATTCGCAGATTTACCTCTCTCGTCCTGTGGTGGCGTTGGGCGGCAAGGATTTGGGCTATCTGCCTGGCAACGAGAAACAGAAGATTTCGCCCTATATGCAGCCCCTGTTCGACAACCTCAACGTTATCAAGCACGCTCTCGGAGTCAACAGCAAGGCAAGCCAGAATTTTGACACAATGATAAAGGAGGAGAAACTTTTGATTACTCCCCTCGCATATATCCGTGGACGCAGTCTCGCCAATTCGTTCTTTATCGTTGACGAGTCGCAAAACCTTACTCCCCACGAGGTTAAGACCATCATCACCCGCGCTGGCGAAGGCACAAAGATGGTGTTCACCGGCGACGTGGAGCAGATCGACAGTCCTTTCTTGGATATGCGCTCCAACGGTCTTTCGTATCTTGCCGACAAGATGAAGGGACAAGCGCCCTTTGTACACATCAACCTGACTCACGGCGAACGCAGCCAATTGGCCGACCTTGCAAGCCGTCTGTTAGATTAATTGCTTGAGAAATAGAATCTTATTATGGACTTTAAAACTAACGAGCGTCTCGACTTGGCTTTTAATTACCTGTTTTACACAGGAAGGAATGTTTTTCTCTCTGGCAAGGCGGGAACGGGCTAGACCACTTTTTTGAAACGTCTGAAACAGATTTGTCCCAAACGCATGATTGTTACCTCGCCTACGGGTGTGGCGGCAATCAATGCGGGGGGCGTCACTCTACATTCGTTTTTTCAACTGCCTTTGGGACCGCAGATTCCGGGCAGCTACTCTGAACCCGACCGCCGTTTTTCTAAAGTCAAGATAGATATAATTCGCTCGTTGCAATTGCTTGTAATCGACGAGATTAGTATGGTGCGTGCCGACCTTTTGGATTCTGTCGACACTGTGCTGAAACGTTACCGAGGCAATAAGCTGCCTTTTGGCGGCGTGCAGCTGCTCCTTATCGGCGATATGCAGCAGCTGTCGCCCGTGGTGCGTCCCGAGGATGAGGAGATTCTGCGCCCATACTACGACACATATTATTTCTTCGGCAGCAAGGCATGGCAGAAGACGCCTTACGTCTGCATTGAGCTCAACCAGATTTTCCGCCAGACCGACACATCGTATATCGACATCCTGAACGCTATACGCAACGGCAGGTCCGACAGCAATATTTTGGCAAAGTTAAACACCAGATACATACCAAATTACACTCCCGACAAGGACAACGATGTGGTAACACTTGTTACCACCAACGCCCAAGCCGAGAGAATAAATTCGGTGCACATGCTTGAGCTCGACACCGAAAAACGCACCTTCAACGCCGAAATCACCGGCGACTTTCCTGAATCGTCGTTCCCTGTTGACCGCAACCTGATGTTCAAGGTGGGCAGCGTGGTGATGTTTCTTAAAAACGACACCGGCAACGAGCGGCGTTTCTACAACGGAAAGATCGGACGCATTGTGGGTTTCGACACCGACAGCGTGGTGGTAAAGTGCAAAGGCGACAGTGAAAACATCACAGTGAAGCCTATGCGGTGGGAAAACACCAAATACACCGTTGACTCCAAAACCAAGGAGATAACCGAGGAGGTGGTGGGCACGTTTACGCAGATTCCGCTCAAAACAGCCTGGGCTGTGACCATACACAAGAGCCAGGGTCTCACGTTCGACAATCTGCTGCTCGACGCCCACAACAGTTTTGCCCACGGACAGGTGTATGTGGCTCTCAGCCGCTGCCGCACATTGGAGGGACTTATTCTGTTGCAGCCCTTGCGCCCGTCCGACATCATTACCGACCCTGCCATCAACACCTTTGCCGAAAGCGTGGAGCAGAACACTCCCGACGAGGGGGCGCTCATCAACGACCGCCGTGCATATTTTTTCAACCTTGTGGCAGAGATGTTCGACTTTTCGCAGTTGCACGCCTCGGTGCAGAGTCTGCAACGTGCTGTGGCTGAGGCTGGAAGCTCCTTTGTGGGCAACAACGCCGTGCTTGAAGGCATCGACTCAAAGATTTATGCCGATATGATGACCGTGGCTGAAAAGTTCACCGCCGTTATCAATCCCAAATACGCCAATTCGCCCGACCCCGAACAGGAGACGGAGCTGACCGACAGAATTTCAAAAGGCTGCGTATATTTCAAGCAGAAAATCGACGAATATCTCAACCCCATAGCCGAGTCGTTTTCGTTCGACTGCGACGACAAGACCAAGGCCAAGCGCAGCCGCGACCATTACGAGGCGGTCTCCAAGATGTTCAAAATCAAAAACGGCTGCATCCTTTCGTTGCAAGATGGTTTTTCGATAAAAAAATATCTTGAAACCAAGGCTAAGCTTTCAATGACCGACGAGGCAATGGCTTCGCATTCAAGAGGTTCGTCTCAGGGCGCAAGTTCCTCAGACAGCCAGAATCCCGAACTGTACCAGATGCTGTCGAAATGGCGCAAGCAGGCCGCCGACGATGCCGGAGTAGAGCCAAAAGAGATTGTTGCCACAAAGACAATACTGAGCATTTCAAACAAAGTGCCGTCGGAATACAAGGAACTTGTTGAAATCAAGGGAATGGGCGGCAGCAAGGGCAAGGCCTTTGCCAAGGCTATTTTCGACATTGTGATGGCATACCGCCGCAAAAAGGGACTGCCAATCAACGAGCTGGCATTTGAGCGTGCTGCATACGAATCGATGAGTTCCGAGGAAAAGACCCTCGCCCTCTTTGAGGAGGGATGTTCGGTGGCAGAGATTGCCCAGAAACGAGGACTGGCGCAGTCTACCGTTTTCGGACACGTGGAGCGTTTCGTAGCCTCCGGACAGCTACCAGCCAAGGCTGTTATCGACGAAAAATGCTACGAGGAAATCTGCATGTTTATTGCCGAAAATCCTAAGTTGAAGGGACTTGGCGAAATACGCGCCGGATTGGAAGAAAAATATTCCTGGGACGAAATACGTATTGCGTTGGCAGGGTTTAGAAGCGAAAATTGATTGGATATGAATATAGGATTTTTTGAAAACAAGTATCTCAGCGATGGCAAGACCGATTTGGATATAATTCACAATGCCATTGCCCGAAACAAGAATATCGACCTCTGGATACTGCCCGAAGCGTTTGATACCGGCTGCAATATCAAGCCCGACACCGTGATCGACAGCGGACAAAACGTCGAGCTTTTTAAGCAGTGGGCAGCCAAATACGGCACCGCCGTTTGCGGAAGCTTTTATTTCAAAGAAAACGGATTGATTTACAACCGTTTCTGTGCCGCTCTGCCCGACGGCAGCACCGTGTTTTACGATAAGCGTCATCTTTTTGGCGACTTTGAAAAACAGCACGTGTCGCCTGGCAATCAGATTGTTAGTTTTGAATACAAAGGTTTGAGATTCCGCCCTATTATCTGTTACGACCTTCGTTTTGCTGTATGGTGCAGAAACACCGACGATTACGACGTGCTCCTATGCGTGTCGCAATGGCCCAACCAGCGTCTCGGCGACCGTGCCTGCCTGTGCAAGGCGCGGGCTATCGAAAACCAATGCTACGTGGTCAATGTCAACGCCCAGGGATTCAGCAAGACCGAGACACCCGAATACAATGTGGACGTAAAGCAGGTGCGCGGATCAAAAAAATGGGTGAAAATCGAAATTACAAAGGAATACATTAAATCAATAAAATCAAAGAAACAATATCTCGCCGACCGAGATGATTTTGCAATAAAAATATGAAAATCAGATTTTTAATAATACTTTCGTTGTGCCTGGCTTTTGCCCACAACGCTTTTTCGCAGGATAATGGCAGCGCCGACAACGCACTTATTGAGGCGTGCCGAAACAACAAGTATGACGATGTGCGTACGCTTTTGCCGCAGGTGGCCGGCACGGTAAACTTTTCTGATGCAGAGGGTTACACCGCGCTGATGTATGCCTCTGACAATGGCAACGATTCTATTATCCAGCTCTTGCTCGAATACGGCGCAAATCCCAATCAGGAGAGCTTTTTCAAAGACGCCGTGCCGGCTATCACCAACACAGTGCTGCAAAATTCGCCCCGCACTTTGGATCTGATGTTGCAGTTTCACGGCAATCCCAATCTGGTGGATTCGCTCAACCATCTCACACTGCTGCATTACGCCGTTAAATATGGATATCTGGAATGTGCCGAGGTGCTGCTTTTTCACGGAGCCAACCCAAGTCAGACCTCGTTGGTAAGCCGTTGGAACTACGATGACGGTGCGCCTCAAAATCCTTTGCAAATGGCGGTAAGCTATCACGATACTATTATGGCTCAGTTGCTTATCGACAATGGTGCCGACATCAACGCCAAACCTGGCAAGATTACTCCGCTCTGCATCGCTATCAGCAAGAACGACTACTCTACAGCCGATTATCTCCTGCGCCACGGGGCAGACGTGTCGGAGCCAAGTTCGTATGGCGCACCTATCTTGTATTCAGCGGTTTACGCCGACAGCAAGATGTCGCAACTTTTGATCAATCACGGCGCAAAACTCGATGCCACCGACCCCAGGGGCAACAACCTTGCCACCGTGTCGATGCTGTACAACAAGGCTGAAAACCGCAAGCTGTTTGAATCGCAAGGCGTTAAAAACAATATCTTTTTAGTACCATCTGCCTTTACGCTGTCGTATGCCCATGAGTTTTGCAACAACGAGTACAGGATGGCGTTCCGTGCTGGCATTGTGGAGTCGCACTTAAATATGTTGGTTTACGCCGGCGTGTCGTTTCGTCCCGGCTACAAGACCGCATATCTGCCACGTGGCGAAAAATCGTATTGGCAGCTTCGCGAAAAAATCACACTTCTGCAGTTGGGCGTAGAAAAACGTTTCTCGTTTTTTCATCAGCGTCGTCCCGACCTTGGCGCATACGTAGGCTATCAGTTTTCGTACGGCGGAGGCAAATACGACGGCTCAATTGAGGAGAGTCCCGAAACTCAGGCGCTTCATTCGCCTTCGGTGGGTATTTATCAGCGGTTTTCGGGTATCGGCATCAGCAGCGGCTACCGCTATTACAGTTTCAAAAAAACATTCTCCGCACCCAACCACGTGGCTGAGATTAATTTGACTATCTATTTCAACTTTTACCGACATCAGTCTCTGATGCGCTACTATGATTAGTCGGTGCTGTCGATTATGCCCATCTTTTTCATCAAGTAGCTTGCGTTCAGGTTTTTAGAAATTCCGTCTTTGAGCGTGTAGTCAAAGAGGAGTTCGTCGCCCTGGAACGAGATTTCAAAGCATTTGGTGTCGATGTTTTGCGGATATGTGGCTTTCATAGTGCCGATGTCGATGTCGTGGGTGGCAAACACGCCGTAGCAGTTGTATTTCAGGAGTTTCTCGATGAATTTCGCACTGCCGTCGTGCTTGTCCTTGCTGTTGGTGCCGCGCAGCATTTCGTCTACGATTACAAACAGCGTTGCGCCGCTTTCGAGTTTTTCTATGATTTTTTGCAGGCGTTTTAGTTCGGCAAAAAAGTACGATTCGCTCTCTTGCACGCTGTCGCTTGTGCGTATGCTCGTGAGTATCTCCGCCGGCGAAAACTCAAAACTATCGGCGCATACTGCAGCTCCCAACTGGCTGAGTATAAGGTTGGTGCCTATTGTGCGCAGATAGGTGCTCTTGCCCGCCATATTGGCGCCGGTGAGTATGATGAGGTATCTTTGGTCGGAAAAACTGATGTTGTTTCTAACGCATTTTTCATCCTGTATCAATGGGTGACCGGCGTTTTTAGCATTGAGAACAAACTGTTTTTCAGTAGGTTGGGGGAAACAC
>JAGCNK010000016.1 GCA_017645985.1 Bacteroidales bacterium
TTAGACAGCACATTGCAGGCAGAGCAAGAGGCAAGCGCAGAAAAATCTGAAATCATTTCGGCTCAGGACCTTGCTCTCAACACTGTTTACTACGTAATCGGCACCAAGAAAGAGTTGATGAACCGCAACGTAATCTCTCGCGAAGGCTTGTTCAAAGGTTTGAAAATTGGCGACAGTTTCGACCGCGAATACTTCACCAAAGTGGATATGCGCTCAATCGACGAAATTCCGATCAACACCAAGAGCATCCGCATCCTCTCTACTCACCCCGCTGGCAGTTACGAAGAGGTTAAGAGCGGCAACAACATCAGCAAAATCGCTATCAAGGATGCCAACGCATTCTGGGAGCGCAGCAAGTTCTTAGTGATTATGGTTGAATAATATCAACAAGAAATATTTAAAAAAAAAGTGTCCAAAGATTTTGGACACTTTTTTTATACCAACAAATCTGTAATTTCCTTTAATTCCGCCACTTCGGCGTCAACTTTAAATTGACATTCCTTGTGTTTCCGATTAAAAAATATGCATTTGAGACCGTAGTCCACAGCGCCGGCGATGTCGGCTTCGGGGTCGTCGCCAATCACGAGGGTTTCTGACGGCACTGCGCCTGTTTTTTCAAAGGCATAGTAAAAAAACTGACGGCTGGGTTTCAATGCTCCCGCCTCATCGCTAATTATCGACATATCAAACAGTTGTTCAATACCCGAATTGCGCATTTTGCGTTTTTGAACTTCGAGAAAGCCATTGGTGATAACATAAAGTTTGTAACCACGTGATTTCAAGGTTTTAAGCATCTCCTCAGCACCGGGAACAAGTTCTTTTTTGTATGTGGTGGCGTCGAGATAAGCCTCGTTTACCTTCATAGAAAGTTCAAAATCGTCCAAGCCGAGATTTTTGAATGTCTGATTAAAACGGGTGCGTATAAGTTCCTCCTTGGTGATTTTCAGGTTCCGGTAATCGGCCCACAAACCATCGTTAACTATATAATATTCAGGCAAAAAGTTTTCAATCGGACCAAAATGCTGTTCCAAATGGTATTTTTCGTAACTCTCAATCATAGCGAGTTTAGAGTTGGCCGAAAAATCCCAAACGGTATTGTCCCAATCAAAAAACAGATATTTTATATTGCTGAATTTCATATAATTAGTGTAATTTACCTATCAACCTCAAAAATTCTTCGCGGGTAGAAACATTTTTGTGAAAAATGCCTGTAAAAGCCGATGTGGTGGTAACAGAATTTTGTTTCTGCACTCCGCGCATCATCATACAAAGGTGGCTTGCCTCTATCACCACTGCCACTCCGAGAGGGTGAAGGGCGTTTTGAATACAGTCGCGAATCTGCATTGTAAGGCGTTCCTGAACCTGCAGACGGCGCGAATAAGCGTCAACCACTCGGGCAATTTTGCTAAGTCCTGTTATACAGCCGTTTGGAACGTATGCCACGTGCGCCTTGCCAAAAAACGGCAGAAGATGGTGCTCACAAAGCGAATAAAGTTCAATATCTTTTACAAGAACCATCTGGGAATAATCTTCTTTAAAAATGGCTCCTTCAAGAATTTTTTGTGGGTCGGTGTAGTAGCCTTGGGTGCAAAACTGCATAGCCTTGGCCACACGCATAGGAGTATCCTTAATTCCCTCACGCTCAGGGTCGTCGCCCACGGCTGCAAGCATATTGCGCACCGACGAGGCAATGGTCTGAGTGGTGTCTTCTTTATATCGTTCTACCTTCACGTAGCGGGTTTTCTCGTCGAGAGAAAGACCTTGTTGTATAAAATCAATCATCGCTTTGGCAATAGTATTTTTTTATTATTTTTGTAATTGCAAAAGTAAACCATTTTTTTCTAACTAATGCAAAATTAAATGAAACATTGCCTTAAAGTTTTGATTTGTGCATCCACAGAAGGCGAAATAGCGGGGATAAAGCCATCCGACACCGTTGACACGCTTGTTACGGGGGTAGGATATTTTTCTACCGTATATAATCTTACGAAGAGACTACTTTTGCACGAATATTGCTTAGTATTCGCAGTAGGCATTGCGGGCGATTATCGTTTGGATAATCCGGTGCCGCAGATGTATGTTGTTGAAAAGGCAAGGTTTGCCGACACAGGTTTTGAAGGCGTGAAAGGCGAATTTGTTCCGCTTGTAGGGTCAAAATTTATGCCTGGCAACGAGTTTCCGTTCAGCAACGGCGTGATACACAGCCACCTGGCTCAGCATTTTGCTCAGCATTTCGGCATAAATATGTGCACCGCCAACACTGTAAACCGAACCCGCACGGATAGGGAATATATTGATGAAATGTTGACCCGTTTTCCTGCCGAAATAGAGACGATGGAAAGTGCCGCGCTCCACTATGTAGCGCAGTTACAAGGAGTTCCGATGATAGAGATACGCACCTCGTCGAACCACGTTGCGCCCAAAAGCGCAGAAAAATGGAAGATAGCCGAGGCGGTTGAGGTTCTTAACAATTTTTTAAATAAACAGATTTTGTGTCAAGACATTAACGATTTAACAAAAATAATTTGCCAATATTGAGCAAAATAATTACTAATTTAGCCGCATGAAAAAACTGCTGCATTACATAAAGGTTTTGGTAACAATTACAGCCGTGTGTTGGGCTACCCACGCAGCTGCAGTGCTACCGTGCGGCGACCTGAAATGCAGAATCACCGAGATTGTGGTAACCACAGCCGACGGCACTCACGACTACACTTCGTCGCAATTGCAAGAGAATCCTGTCATCAAAATGCCCTACGACCGCAACAGCATCAAGTTTGTGTTCCTGGGCGAAACCGAGGACGACAACTGCCGAAACGCTATCGAATACAGCACCAAGCTCGACAACTACAACGAAAGCTGGACTTCGTGGTCAAACCTCCGCGAGGCCGATTTTGTCAACCTCCGCGACGGTGCATACGAATTCCGTGTGCGTGCCAAATATTCCGACGAAATCATCACCGACATAGCTTCTTACAAGTTTATTGTAAAAACGCCTTTCTACCGTTCGGTTACGGCATACATTCTCTATTCGATTGGTCTGATAGCCGCAACTGTCGCTATCATAATATTTTACAAACGTTCATTTAACAAAGAGCGAAACACTCTGCTCAACCGGATTCAAGAACGCGAGGAGGGTCTTTTGGAAACCAACCGCGAACTCAAGCAGCAGAAAGAGTCGCTGGACAAGACCATCAAAGACCTTTCGATGCTCAGCTCTTCGGGTCAGAATATTATCAAAAATCTGACTATCAAAGAGATATCAATGGCGTGTTTCAAAGAGCTGAACAACTTTTTCAAAACCGACAACCTCAGCATTGGCATCTTCAACGCTGTGCACAATAGTCTCGACTTCTCGGCGTTCATTATGGACGGCGAACTTATGCCTTTTGCCCGATACAACCTCGAGAACACCGACAACTTGAACGTATGGTGCTTCCTCAACGAAAAATCCATCGTCTTAGACGACTACAAAAAGCAAATCGGCGAATATATCGCGCCTGAGTTCAAACCCGACACCGACCTCTGCGGCTCGGCTGTTTTCATCCCTCTGTTCGACAGCGATATGGCTGTGGGTGTGATGTCGATCACCAATCCCGACAAATATTTCTTCAACAACTACCACATAAGCATCATCCACAACTTTGCCACCTACGTGGAGACGGCTATTGCCAACTTCTACATTTTCCGCAAGCTGAACACTCAGAAACGTCTTCTTGAAGACCGTGGCACACAGTTGGAGGAGACTTACAACAACCTAAAAATATCTCAGGAAACAGTAGCCAAGGTCAACAGCGAACTGTCGAAACTTTCCGTGGCAGTAAAAAACACCGACAACGCCGTTTCGATTTTCGACGCCGACGGCAATCTTGAATGGATAAACATCGGCTACACAAAGGTTTACGGATACTCTTTCGACGACATCATCCACAAGAGTTTCAACATCGAAACCGTGTTTAAAGACCATGAGCTGATAGACAAATACCGCAAGGTGTACGAGAGCGGACGGTCGCTAAGTTTCTCGCACTCAAACATCAACGCCGACGGAAAAATCATCTGGCTGCAAACCACCCTCACTCCTATACTCAACGCCGAGGGGCACAACGTCAACCAGATTGTGGCGGTGGAATCTGACATCACCGAGCAGAAAAAGGCTGAATCTGAGATTATCAAGCAGCGAAACGAAATCGACATCAAGAACAAGGACCTCACCAAGAGTATCGAATACGCGTCCACAATTCAAAAAGCCCTTATGCCCGACCAGCACGACGTGCAACGCTTTTTCAAGAAGGTGTTTATGCTAAACCTGCCCAAGGACATTGTAAGCGGCGACTTTTTCTGGATTACCCAAAAATTTGGTCGCAAGTATTTCGCACTATGCGACTGCGCCGGACACGGTGTGCCGGGCGCTTTCGTCAGCCTTATGGGCAAGATGTTTCTCGATGAGATTCTACACTCTGTTAAACTTGAAGATTCGCCTGCCGTTATCATCCGACAGCTCAACGACAAGATGCACGAATCGGTGTCGAGCCTTAGCAACAAAGTGGGCGGAATCGACGGTATGGACCTGAGTTTCTGCATAGTAAACTCGCGCAACACTATGCTGCAGTACGCCGGAGCATACCGACCGCTGTTTATCGTGCGCAACGGAGAACTTATCAAAGTGCTTCCCGACCGCTGCTCGCTTGGCAACATTGCCGCCGACGATGATTTCAAGTTCACCAACCACGACATTCCATTAAAAGAGAACGACCTTATTGTGCTATCTTCCGACGGTTACGCCGACCAGTTCGGCCACGTCAACGGCAAAAAACTCGGCAGAAGCAACTTTGCCGAACTGCTTGTAGAGGCGTCTAAACTCGACACCAACGAGATGGCTGAGTTTTTCGACACCAAGCACCGCGAATGGAAAGGCGAGCTCGAACAGGTGGACGACATACTTGTAACAGGAATTAAGATAGAGTTCGACACCGGCGAAAAACTTTACGACGATGACGAAGATGAAGAATAACCTTTAAACAAATTATATCCATGATCAAACGCATTCTTTTACTTACAGCATTGTTTGTAACAATTTGC
Organism: Bacteroidales bacterium; assembly: GCA_017645985.1. Taxonomy (GTDB): domain Bacteria; phylum Bacteroidota; class Bacteroidia; order Bacteroidales; family UBA3824; genus UBA3824. Next base: position 5,080 of record JAGCNK010000016.1, read on the forward strand.
ACCACCGCCAGCGCGCAGTGGTTTGTAGGCGGCAACGCCTCGGTAAACATACAAAACTCAACCGTGTACGCCAACATAGCACCCGAATTCGGACGCAGGTTTGTCAACGGCAAGCTCTCTGTGGCTATCTCGCCCTTTGCCTCGTACTACAAGACCAGGGGCACCGACCCGCAGACCACATACGGCGGACGTGCATACGCCACCTACGACATCTACGACGGATTTTACGCCATCGGCGGCATACAGGCCGAAAGCTACAAACGCTACAACGAAGAAGGACGCATCTGGCAGATATCTATCCCCGTGGGAGCAGGCTACCGCAGATGTTTCGGCAATCTGTGCGTATATGCCGAAGTTACATACGACCTGCTGTTCGACGAGGACTCTTACGGCGAGAACCCAATGATAAGGGCGGGTGCCAACTATAGTTTTTAGCGCCCGCCCTCAGTATTCCAATATAATCAGGTAAGATTAAAATCTGAACTTGGTGAGTTCCTCAAACTCCTTAGCACGTTTTTTAACCATCTCGTCGGTAAGGAGCTGTAGGTTTTCTGTGCCGAAACGTTCGCAGCAGAAGCTTCCCATAATGCTACCTGCCACCACTGCCGATTTCACAGTTTCAAAATCGGTCTTGCCCTTGGCGGCAATGTAGCCCGAGAATCCACCTGCAAAACTGTCGCCTGCGCCTGTGGGGTCGCAAACGTTTTCCAAAGGCAATGCGGGAGCAAAAAACATCTTGCCGTCTTTTGAGAACAGCAACGCGCCGTTGTCGCCCTTCTTGATAATAAGGTAGCGCAAACCACGGTCGAGTATTTTCTTTGCGGCAATGGGAAGGACAAACTCGCCCGAAAGCTGACGAGCCTCCTCGTCGTTGATTGTCAAGACATCCACCATTGAAATAGTTTCGTCAAGTTCGTCGGGAGTGTTGTTCATCCAATAGTTCATAGTGTCCATAATTATCAGCTTGGGACGGCGGCTCATCTTTTCGATGATAGCCTTCTGAATCGACGGAGTGATATTTCCGAGCATGAGCACGTCGGCATCCTGATAGCGCTGAGGCACTTCGGGCTTGAAGTCGGCAAATACGTTGAGTTCGGTGGTAAGTGTGGTGCGCTGGTTCATATCCTTGTTGTATTTTCCAGCCCAGAACATCGTCTTGCCCTTCTTTTCAACTATCACGCCTTCAGTGTTGACATTTTTGGAGTGAAGTATATCGAAATACTCGTCGGGAAAATCGCCGCCAACTACCGAAATAATGCCGGCGTCAACTTTGAAATAGCTTGCCGCCAAAGCGATATACGGAGATGCTCCGCCTATAATCTTGTCTGTCTTGCCCATAGGGGTCTCAATTGCGTCAAACGCGAGACTTCCTGCTACTGCTAATTTTTTCATACTAATGCGTTAGAATTAAAGTTTCTTTTTGGCAAATATAAAAAAAACGGCACTGAATACAAAATTCAGTGCCGCATAATTTTATGAAAAAAAATTATTCAGCGTCAATTTCATCCTCGCCGCCGATAAAGTCGAATCCTGTGTATTTGCGCAATACCTCGGGAATTTCGATACGGTCGGCTTTCTGATAGTTTTCGAGAATAGAAGCCACGATACGGGGCAATGCAAGACCGCTGCCGTTGAGTGTGTGGCAGAGCTTTGTGCGTTTGTCGCCGTCCTCTTTGAAACGGAGTTTCAAGCGGTTGGCCTGATAAGATTCAAAGTTGGATACCGAGCTTACCTCAAGCCATTTTTGCTGAGCGGCGCACCAAACCTCAAAATCGTAGGTCATAGCCGATGTAAAGCTCATATCACCGCCGCAGAGACGGATGATACGGTAAGGCAGACCAAGTTTCTTAACCAAGCCTTCTACGTGGAGAACCATGATTTCCAAAGCCTTGTACGATTTTTCGGGGTGAACAATCTGTACGAGTTCCACTTTGTCGAATTCGTGCAAACGGTTGAGACCCTTCACGTCAGAACCATAGCTGCCGGCCTCGCGACGGAAACACGGAGTGTAGGCGCAGTGGCGGATAGGCAACTGGCTGGCGTTGAGAATCATATCGCGGTATATGTTGGTAACGGGAACTTCGGCTGTGGGCACGAGATAGAGGTCATCTTGTTCGCAGTGGTACATCTGACCCTCTTTGTCGGGCAGCTGACCAGTGCCGAATCCTGAATCCTTGTTTACGAGTACCGGGGGTTCAACCTCCAAATAGCCCGACTTGGCGGCCTCATCCAAGAAGAAGTTGATGAGCGCACGCTGCAATTTTGCGCCTTTGCCCTTGTAGAGCGGGAAGCCCGCGCCGGTGATTTTAACGCCGGTAGCAAAGTCGATAATGTCGTATTTTTTGGCGAGGTCCCAGTGCGGAAGCGGCTCAAAACCCTCATAAACAGGATTTTCGCCACCACGGCGAATCTCCACGTTGTCGTCGGCGCTCTTGCCGGGCGCAACGAGTTCGTAAGGCAGGTTGGGGAGTGTCACCAAGATGTCAAACAATTCCTTGTCTAACGCCTCGAATTTTTCCTCATCTTCCTTCACCTTGTTTTTCAGGTCGGTAGACTTCTGCTTCATAGCATCAGCCTCGTCTTTCTTGCCCTGTTTGTAGAGGTCGCCTATCTGCTTAGCAAGGTTGTTTTGCTCGGCCTTGCCGTCTTCCATCTGTTTCTGGATTTCGCGTTTCTGGCGGTCGAGTTCCACTATTTTTTCCACTGCTGCTCTTGCGTCGCGGTTTTTGATGGCGAGACGCTCAATCACAAACTCGGGATTGTCGGTTATTGTCTTTACTAAAAGCATGGTTTGTTACTTTTAATTGGTTTGTTGTCTGATATTTAAATGCAAACTCCCAAGCAGCCTGAAAAACCATACTACTTGGGAGCGTAAGTTGTGCGTTTGGGAAACGTTATGCTTGGGGAGCGGCTTCCAAAGGTACTACGTTTACGTAGCTCTTGTCTTTGCCCTTAATCTGGAACTGAACTTTACCGTCTACGAGTGCAAAGAGAGTGTAATCTCTACCCATGCCTACGTTAGCACCGGGATAGTGCTGTGTTCCGCGCTGACGGACGATGATGTTTCCGCCTTTAACGATTTCGCCTCCGAATTTCTTTACTCCTAAGCGTTTGCTGTGCGATTCGCGGCCGTTTCGAGAACTGCCGACACCTTTCTTATGTGCCATTTCTTTCTACTTTTTCTGATTAATAATAAAATAGTTTGCTACCGAAGAATTAAA
>JAGCNK010000113.1 GCA_017645985.1 Bacteroidales bacterium
TGTTTATTGACGATGATAATAAAGTGCTTTTATCAAACGCAGCAAGCGGTTTCAAATCGGTGGTGCCGATATGTATTTTGACACAATATTATATCAATGGTGGCAACTATATAACCATCAAAGACAAACAGCGTGTCGAGGAATTAAAGAAACTGATAGAGCATTTTTACTCAGGACAAGACGATGTAATAAAAAACATCAATGGAAATATCAATAGTATTATTAGCAACCGCAATTGCAACATTTTTCTTGAAGAACCTGAGGCAAATATCTTTCCTGAAACACAATTTCAGTTGGTTAAATGGTTGATAGCCTCACTTGAAAATGGTCATAATAATACTCTTTCGATTGCGACACACAGTCCGTATATCCTGACTGTATTGAACAATCTGATATATGCGGCAAAAGTGGGTAAAAAATTTCCTGAAAAAATCAATAAGATTATTTCAAAAAAAATGTGGTTACCAACGGAAAACGTCGCCGCGTATTATTTGAATGATGGTACGGCTATGAACATCGTTGATGACGAACTCGGCGAAATCGACCCCGAACTTATAGACAGAATATCGCAAGTAATTAACCACGAATACGGTACAATACGCAATATTGAGTATGAAAGAGATGAACGCCGCAGAACAGCATAAATATAAGATAGTTGCAGACGACAACTTTCCGTTTTTCAATGCGTATCACGATACAGAATACATAGATGCACACGACCGCCGCTCATCTATTTCTGTGAGCGAACAGAATATGCAATACACTCTTAAAAATTCACACAAAAGAGAGATTGTACTATACAAAATAGACAATGGTCTAATAACAGGCGACGAATTAAAATGTGATTTCGGCATATATACCGAAAATGACATTCTGTATTTGGTAGAACTCAAATCACCCGAGCGCGAATATGGACACGCTTTGCAACAGATTATAAATACCATAAAGATTCTTTTAAAGTCAAAAAAAATTTCTGTCAGTCAACTTAACGCCCGGGTTGTGTTGAAAAAATACCCCGCTCTTCCATCTGTAAAAGAACGCAAGTTAGAAAGAAGTATTATTGAAAATTTTAACTGCGATTTGCAGCACGGCTCAAAAAGTTTTGCAGAGGTTTTGGTATGATATTATATCCCCACCGCTAAACCTTCCGCCCATTTCACCGTCAAACTCCCGAAACTAACACAAAATAAGATGAAAAAAATACTTCTAACTCTTGCGGCAATTGCCGCAGTATTTTCGCTGAGCCAATGTTGCAGCGGCGACGTCGAAAAATGTAAAAAGGGCGCAGATTGTCAGAACGCCGAGCAATGCTGCCAAACCGCTGACAACCAAGTTATTAAAGCGATAATGGAACGTCGCAGCATCCGCAAGTACAAGGACACACCCGTGGAGCACGAGAAACTCGCCACAATCGTAAAATGCGGCATCAATGCTCCGAGTGGCATCAACAAACAGCCGTGGGAAATCCGCGTCGTTGAAAGTCAGGAACTTATCAACCAAGTGAACGAGGTTTATAAGAAGGCTAACCCCGACATTATGGAAAAAGATCCGTCATTCAAAAATATGTTCCGCAACGCTCCAAACCTCATTTGCGTAGCAACTGCACAGGGCGGCAACCTCGATTGCGGACTTTTGGGCGAAAATATGATGCTCGCCGCACAGTCGATGGGTCTCGGCACATGCTGCCTCGGCGGTCCTGTAAGATTCCTCAAAGACAACGCCGACGCAAAATTCTTCCTTGACAAACTCGGATTTTCAGAAGGTTACGAGTTGATTTACATCCTTGCCATCGGCTATCCCGACGAAAGCCCCGACGCCAAACCGAGGGACGAAAGCAAAGTTCAGTACATCAAATAAACGTACAAAAATTCCACTAAAATTCCGGCACGGGTTCGTTATAAAGTTTCGTAAAAACCTCCCGCGCCGGAATATATATTATATTGCCATTCTCGTCGCTCTGCACAACGCAACTAAATAAAAATTTATTTTCCTTTCTTTGGGTTCTAAAATTAATTTTATACTTTTGTATTGTTTCTCAGTAAGGGATATTGGATGTTTAATTAAAAATCAAACAACTTCTTACATTTGCGCATAAACAAAACATAATATTAATTTAAAAAAGCATTACTATGAAAAAAACATTCTTTTGGCTGTTGTTGATGATGTTTTGTGCCTTTAATACCAAGGCGCAGAACATCGAGGTATCGCAATCGGGACGTTTCGCCGTGTTTACCCTCACCGGCGACGACTACGCCCATTGGCTCGAAGACGCTTTCAGCAACGATCGCCAAATGGTGCAAAGGCTGTCGAAACAGCTCTACCAGAAGTTCAACGACGATTTCGATTTCATCGTGTATGTGCTAAACGAGGACGAACTTTTGCCAAGTTTCCCGTATTACGGCATCAGTAGCCAGGTGCGCATTACCGACGAGGGCGTTGGCAACAGATATTTCGACAACTCAAAGGGTTATGGTTCCGACGGACGTCTGTTTCAGGTGCTGCACCTGCCTTACAAGAACGCGATCGAGAGCGGCCCGTTTCTCCACGAGATTTTCCACCATTGGGGCAATTTCGCGATTCCAACCATCGATTTCGACAACGAACCGTATGGTTCCAACGGCGGCTCGCACTGGGGTGTCACTGGCGGCAGCGGCAAGGGGCAGCTTGGCGGTTTTGTGCAGAGCGAGATGAAAAAAGACGGCAATACCTACACAATCCCGAGTTTCGGCCTCAATGCCAGCGGCGGCAACGGCGTGCCTTACAACGAGTTGGAACTTTATCTCATGGGGTTGATTCCAGTATCGGAGGTATCGCCGTTTAGCGTGTTCCGTCACATCAACAGCTACTCCTGGGACAAAACATCGCGTACATTCACCATTGTGGCCGACGATGTGCAGACCTACACTCCCCAAAGGCTCGAAAGCGAGCTTGGCAAGCGCGTACCCGACTACACAACGTCGCAAAAGGAGTTCAACGCGATGTTTGTGGTATTGACACTCAATCCGCTCACCAACGCACAAATAAAACATTACGACGAAGCTATCGAACGTTTTTGCCGTGTTGGCGACGATGGACAGAGTTGGCTCTACAATTTCTACGAGGCCACCGGCGGACGCGCCAAGTTCCTCTGCGGCGACCTTCACGAATCCGTTAAGGGCGATGCTATCAGAATCATAAGTCCAAACACGAACACGCCGGCTTTGGAGATGTATTCCACATATTCTATCGAGTGGAACGCCTCGGTATCGGGCAACGTGAAGATTCAACTCATGCGTGACGGCGCACCCGTAAAGACCATCGCATCCAATATCCCCGCTTTGGCTGGCAAATACGAGTGGATTGTTGACCTCGACGGCTCGCCAAACTACACCAACTATTATATAAAGGTTACAAGCGAGAATAATGGTCAGGTCTATGCCGAGAGCGCGAAATTCAATGTAAAAGTTCCCGACAGCGAAATTTGCAGTATCAATGGTCATGTGTATGATTTTGCTGGCAAGCCGGTGAGCGGAGCGTGGGTCACAAGCGGCAGCAAGCTTCCGAGCATCGATTGCAGTTTCGAAGACGCCGGCAACTCCGGCTACATGGTGTCGCCTTACCAAACCAAAATCGAGTTCCAACCCAGCAACAAAGTTATAAACCAGTTTAGTTTTCGGGTTTTCACCAATCAACCCACTTTGGTAGATGGTCTTACCACTGGCATCATAAACAAAGACCAGGAGATTTTGTATAGTGTTGATCTCACCGCCGACCAGGTAAAGAGTTCATTGTGGACCGAAGTTGATATTCCTGAGGGATTGATAGTTACACCGGGCGAAACCTATTATATTTTTCTTTATGACAACAACGCCGACTACAACACCTTGGCGTGCTATTTCGCTTTTGTTGGAAAAGACGATGCGTCAAAATATTGTTACCGTGTTACGACATCCGACGGCGTGGCAACAAAGACCAACTCCACCGGCGCATACTCATTGCGTCAGAGTCTTAATTGGAGCGGCAAACTGCGAGCCTTCGCCGACGGAATGAATTTTAGTCCCATTGATATTCAACCGCTTGCCGCATCGGCGTACAACATTGATTTTTACGACAATGTTACCCTCAATACAATATCTGTGACGGCAATCAAGACCGAGTTTTTCACCAATGAGACCATCAACAAAACATTCTTCACCGTTACGGGCAATTACAGCAACGGAAAGGCTGTCAAGCTTAGTCAGGACGATTTCACTATAAGTCCCACATCGTTTGCCACAGCCGGAACTCACAGTATAACAATCACAAGCGGCGACAAATCCGCCTATGTGTCTGTCAAGATTGAGGCTCCGAAACTCGACTACATCGCTGTGACCCCGCCCACAAAAAACACATATTTTGTTGGCGATGCCTTCGATAAATCAGGGATGGTTGTTACCGCGTATTACGACAACAATACCACAGCCGATGTTACTTCGCAATGCACTCTTTCCGGATTCGATTCCGAAACGGCTGGCACAAAGACCGTTACCGCCACCTTCGACGGCAAGAGCGCAACATTCAGCGTTACTATCAAAACTCCCGAGATTGTGGATTACACCTTTGTATCACCATCCAAAACAACATACCAAATCGGCGAAGAATTTAGCAACGCCGGATTCTCGCTCGTTGCCAACTACGAAAACGGCGTCTCAGTCAATGTTACCGACCAGTGCGCAATCTCTGGCTTCCAGGCATCGAAGGCAGGCAAATTTGAGTTGACATTTACCTATAAGGATTTTGTAAAAGTAATACAATACGAAGTGGAAGAGCCGAAGCTCGACTACATTGCCGTGACACCGCCCACAAAAACAACATATTTTGTTGGCGATGCCTTCGAAAAATCTGGCATGGTTGTTACCGCGCATTACGACAACAATACCACCGCCGATGTTACTTCACAATGCACTCTTTCCGGATTCGATTCCGAAACGGCTGGCTCAAAGACCGTTACCGCCACCTTCGACGGCAAGAGCGCAACATTCAGCGTTACTATCAAAACTCCCGAGATTGTGGATTACACCTTTGTATCACCATCCAAAACAACATACCAA